>JAKSDM010001336.1 GCA_022360135.1 Pseudanabaenales cyanobacterium
CATGTTGAGTGGAGCGAAGCGGAATCGAAACATCTCAGACTTTAGCGGGAGATTGGGATTCCTCGCTGCTCTCGGAATGACACTAGGTATTTGTGAAATTTTCAATGCCCAGGCACTTAGGATTGAAGTACTGAATCTTTGAATAGACGGCTGCTCAAAACAGGCTTGCACTCACATAATGCGTATTTTATTATTCCAACAGATGGCCGCCATAGCTTTTTCACGGATGACAATGAGATGGACGTGATTGCCTATCACCCCGATAGTGATACCGGCCCAACCCATGATGATCATCCGATGATTAATCGCACGATTGTTGATGGGGTGTCGGCCGCCGATATCGATGAGATCCGTACAACAACCCCAGCAGTAGTATTGCGATGAGAGTGCTCAACGGTTTTTGAGTTTTGCTGGTAGTGAGAGAAATTAGAAAAAATCAGGCATCCAGGGAGAAGGACTGGCGAATAGTTGGGTTGCGATCGCCAACGCCTTCTCCTCCCCGGTTAGTTGTCCCATCAGTTGTAGCTGATGGGGCGAAAATAGACCGGTGTAAAGCGGCCCCAATCCTCGGATATTAAGCCTTAGCTCCCCCCTTCCCCCTTGAGTGATCTGGCCTTGGCCCTGGAAAACAGACAGAATGAACTTGCCCGTGTTCTCTGACAACAAGTCATCTTGGATATCCAGATGTAAGTCTGCTTCAATGTTGAGCGGATATCCCCTTGCCTCCAAGGCCCGTCGGACATCAATAATCCGCAGCATCCAGCGCTCCACAAACTGAGACTGAAAGGTTTGTTCCGGCAGCATGAGGGTGAGGGCGTCGATAGCCGATCCACACCAGTAGATCTGCTTGATCATCGAGCGATGTCCCGCCAGAAAAGACCAAAGACTCCGTCCGGCGGCGGTCGTGAGGACAACCCAATCCCTGATCTGCAGAATTGAACCCGCTTCAGTCCGAGTTTGTTTGAAAATAATATAGCCCTGGGGGTGATCGACTGAGCCAAATTGATAGGCGTAGAGGGCTTCCTGACTAATGGGGCGCAAAATCTCCTGCCAGAGACATGGATGGCGATCTAAATAACCATTGTTGCATTGAGCTTGCTGCTGATACAAAGGGCTTAACCGCTCGCTATTGAGAGGAATGGGAGCAATCGGTAGGGATGATTCCCGGATTTGGATCTGAGAGGCGGGGATTTCCCAGCCGCAATACGAACCGCCTTGTTCGTACCCCACTTTGCGATAGAGAGACTGAACGGCTGGATGCAGGGTTGAAATAGCGACCCCGTTAGCATGAAGTTCCTTAAGGGTCTGTTGCATTAGGGCGATCGCACCGCCCGAACCCCGATGATCAGGGGCAATCCCTACCCCAGCAATCCCCACCATGGCCACCCGTCGCCGCCCAAACCACTGCCCCATTGGAATCATCGCCAGCCCCCCCAGCAGTTTCCCGCTTTGACGGATGACTCGAAAATTCTCTACTCCAATGCGCTGGATATAATTATCTTCAGTGTTAGACGGACTGACGAAGGCTTGAGTGAGGATACTGCTAAGCTGCTGAGCCTCTTTTGAATCATTCAGAGGATTATATTCAAACTGATTAACCATGAGAAGAAATACTACTCTCGAACAACATCAGATAAGATTTGTCTGCAATCAATTTGAAAATTCTTTCATCTTGCCTCAGAGGTAGAGCGACTCAAAGAAGGGAATGAAGGGTGCGATTGAGAGTTGGCCGTTTCCATTTGGGGCGATCGCCAGTCATCGTGGACGACAACGCGCGGTTGAGCCGGGTGAATTCGCGAAACGACTTCATAGTTAATCGTCCCCATCCAACCCGCGAGCTGCTCCGCACTAACTCGCTCATCGCCGTCAGCCCCCAGTAAAGTCGCTACAGCGCCAACCTGGATGTTGGGCAGATGGGTGACATCCACCATCATCATATTCATACAGACTCGACCGCACACCGCTGATCGCTGTCCCTCAATCAGCACATAGCCAATACTGGATAGGCGCCGGTCATAACCCTCGTGATATCCCACAGGCAGCACAGCGATCCGCATCGGCTGATTGGCTCGAAACGTCCGCCCATAGCTGACATAGGCGCCCGCCGGGATCCGCTTGACCTGAACCACCCGCGTCCGCCACGATAAGACAGGCTGTAAGTTGGGAATAAACCCCTCGCCTTGATTGGCAAAGGTTAGTAGCGCCTTAGCGTAAGTTTCCTTAGAAGGCCACAAGCCATAGGCGGCGATGCCGACTCGCACCATGGAGCCGTGGGTCTGATTCCAAAGAATCGTGGCGGCTGAATTTGCCGAATGCACCATCGGGATTTCGAAACCGGCTTGGCGGAAGACATGCTGCGCTTGCTCAAGCTGAGCCAGTTGTTCATGGGCGAATCGATGATCGGTGGTGTCTTCAATGTCGGCATAGTGGGTTGCTAAGCCTTCCAAAACCACCCCCTCTAATTGCGAGACCTGCCGGGCCAGGGCGATCGCCTCCTCTAAGGGCAGCCCCTGACGATGGGTCCCCGTTTCGAGCTTCAGATGAACTGGAATAGAGACGCCAGTCTCACGCCCGGCTTGAGCCAGCGCCCGGGCGACATCAAGATCGTAAAGCACCACTCTCGCCCTCGCCTCAGCCGCCCTCTGAGCTTGCGCCGCCGACACATTCCCGCAAATATAAATCGAGGCGTCAATCCCCGCCTGACGCAGCTCTATCGCCTCCTGCACAAAGTTGACGATCAGCCAGTCGGCGCCTGCCGCCAGGAATGCGCGGGCGCAGGGCAAGAGACCGTGGCCAAAGCCATTGCTTTTAACCACAACCCCCAGCGCCACATCTGGACCAATCCGGCGTCGGAAAATCTCCATATTGTTGCCAATCGCAGGGGCCGAAATCTCACACCACGAGGACTCGTGCTGGATTGACTGAAGCAAAGCCGGATTCATATCCCCTCCATAGGCAAATTCAATTATCACTGCTGCATGGTCAAGGAAGTTGGTGCGTCCTAATAGTCGTGTTCCTAAGCTGCGGCTTAGGAACACGAGAATAAAGAGATAACTGGCGGTGTCGGCAAGGGCAGGTCAAGTCGCCTAAAGCGCCTCGATTGGCAAACTTAGAGCTTGGCCCCGCATTCGGGGCAAAAGGTATTAAGGGAAGGATTCTTGGCGCCGCAGGCGCTGCAGTAAATTAGCTCAAGGGTTTGCTTCAGCTTAGGCTGTTTTGGTAAACCCAGCATCTGAGCATTACTCTTTCCAGGCGCCACCATGGGGTAACAGTTTTCATCCCTTTTGACTTGTGCATCCATTAGGACAGGGCCATTGTAAGCAAGCATTGAGGCAATGGCGCCCTCAAGTTCGCTGCGATCGCGAATGACTATCCCTTTTACCCCAAAAGCCTGGGCCAACAGCTCAAAATCTGGCATGCCGACTTCCATATTGGAGGATGAATAGCGCTCACCAAAGAAGGTTTGCTGCCATTGACGCACCATGCCCTGCCAACCATTATTGATAATTACGGTTTTGACGTTAATGCCATACTGGGCCAGGGTGGCGAGTTCCTGTAAATTCATTTGGAAGCTGGCGTCTCCACTGACACAGATGACGGTTTCATCGGGAAAGGCCACTTTAACTCCCATTGCAGCGGGCATGCCGTAACCCATCGTGCCCAGTCCGGCGCTAGAAATCCAGCGTCGAGGTCCACTCCTAAGGAATTGGGCCGCCCACATTTGGTGCTGTCCAACGTCAGTCGTGTAGAAAGCATCAGGGGCTTGTCGACCCAGTTCAACGATCACCTCTTGAGGCGCTAGACTGTCGGCATAAGTAGGCGCAACCAGAGGGTAATCTATCCGCCAGCGATCAATCCGCTGCCGCCAAGCCAGGGTTTGGTTGGGATCAGGCGGTTGATTGTCTTCTTGCAGGCGGCGGAGCAATCCGATTAAGACTTGCTGGACATCCCCCACAATTGGCACGTTAGGGGTGCGGTTTTTACCGACTTCAGCCGGGTCAATATCAATGTGAATTACCTTGGCGTGGCAGGCAAACTCATCTAGCTTTCCCGTTACCCGGTCATCGAACCGAGCCCCCACTGCAATCAGCAAATCACATTCACTAACTGCAAAGTTGGCATAGGCCGTGCCATGCATTCCCAACATACCGACCGCCAGGGAATGGCGCTCATCGAAAGCGCCTTTACCCATTAGGGTGGTGGTCACAGGAATGTTAAAGTATTCGGCCAGTTGGCGAATTTCGGCATGAGCCCCTGAAGAAATGGCGCCGCCGCCGACATAGAGAAGCGGTTGCTTGGCCTGACGGATCAAGCCGATCGCGTGATTAATCTGACGGGGATTGCCCTTCACCGTAGGCTTATAGCCAGCTCGCTTCACCGACATAGGCGCAACTGGCTGATAGTCAAATTCTTCTAAGCCAACGTCTTTGGGGACATCAATCAGGACTGGCCCGGGTCGACCTGTCTGGGCAATATAGAAAGCTTCTGCGATGATACCGGCCATTTGCCTAGGGTCGCGCACAACATAAGAGTGCTTCACAATCGGCAAAGTAATGCCAAAGATATCCGTTTCTTGGAAAGCATCGCTGCCGATCGCCCCCCGAGGAACTTGACCGGTTACGACGACCATCGGGATCGAGTCCATTTGGGCGGTTGCAATTCCGGTGACTAAATTAGTGGCGCCGGGTCCCGAAGTTGCAAAGCAAACCCCCACCTTACCCGTTGCGCGTGCATAGCCATCAGCCGCATGGGAAGCCCCTTGCTCATGACGCACCAAAATATGCTGAATACTCCCATCCGCCTCTGCCCGATATAGCGCATCGTAAATCGGCAGAATGGCGCCGCCGGGATAACCAAATATATGCTTAACACCGTGACGCTTGAGACTGTCAATCAGTGCAAAAGCGCCAGTAGCATGCTTCACTAATTGTTCACTTTGCGCCTGCGGAGGGGATGCTTGCATAGGGGACTTCATAGGAACGCCGAATTGTATTGTTGAGTACAGAAGACAAATTCTTTAATCATCATGCCCCCAAAAGGGCATGGATTGAGCGGCATGTAATCTTATATCATCCTAAATCTCTTACCCAAAGCAGCCGTAATCAAGTGAAGCTGATGAATCAATGTCAGAGCTTCCTGACAAAATACCATAAACCTGCTAGGTTTAACTTCAGCCAGCCAGCAATTCAGTCTGCCTCACTAACCGTTTTTTATTTTGATTGACCCGCGAAATTAGCTTCAGAATTTTCTGTGAATTGAGTTTTATATAGTTTTAATTCTGTTCTTTCACAAAAAATAATTTTATTTCTAAACTCTTTGAATAGCCCATTAAAGCATTTAAACAGGGGAGGCTAACAGAAACACTATCAAAAGTCAATTCTGGTCAGTCTATCAGCCAATAGAAGCGTAGTATATCCAATTCCAGCTTTCTCTTGAGGAGGTATTTAAGTTTACCTGCAAAAGGTAGACCTAAGTAGGTAGACTTAATCAAATTCAGTATGTCATTCTAAACAGAATTGAATAGCGTATTATTGGCCTATTTGCCGCAAGCTATCGAAAGTTTTGAACTAAAGTTTTCAACTTCTCCCCATAGAGCGAATTGTCAAACTATTAAACTTAGATAGCCTAAAATACCAGAATAGATTTTTCCTCAGGATTCAAGCATGTCTCTTAGATTCAGAAATTTTTGAGGGCGGCAGAAATCTTGAGAGCAGAAATTTTTTATCCTTGAGCGAGTTCATTCCCCTTAGAATGTATTTCCCTTAAAAATTTCTGAAAAAAATCAAGCGTTTCAGTTTCATCTCAGCTTAAGACATTTAATCGTCTACCTCTTCCAGGATTTAGCGTGCATGGAGTTAGAGCAATGGCTCAAACAATCGTCAATTTAGCAGTTCCTCTTGTCACTGAAAAGATTGAAGAAATTCTCAATGCCTATCCCTGCCATCCTCATCAGCAGACGTTTACCTCACCCAATCTACGGCAGAAGCTAACGGCTTATGTGCTCAGTCGCATGCCTACCCTTTACTTGGCGGTGGATGCAATGGAGGCGTATGCTGTCAGGTCCCCTTCCAGCTGTTACACAGCGGCTCAGCATAGTCAAATTGATAGATTAATTCATCAAGGGATTGAGCATATCCTGCAGCAGAGCGAAACCTGGACGGAACATCGTTGCGCTGAGCAAAGCGACCCAAATTTAACCCCTTCTCATTGGTTTGGTTAAGGGAACCTCTCCAAAAGCCGTTCGGTTCTACCCATAGCCTAAATCCCCATCTTACCAGTACTCTCTTAATAGGGCGATTTATCAATCTATCAATCTAGGTTTGACTGGTGTAACGCATGATGAAGAGGGGGGAGTTCTAATGCGTGGGTGTTTCCTACCAACCCTCAGTGATATTGTGGCGTTGGGTGAGTTCAGTCAGGAGGGAGCGGGGCTTGGAAAAAGTCCATCTCCCCCATTGACAGAGGAGGCTGAGCCAGACCAGTGGGCTGATCGGGGGCAGAAGCGACAACAGACTTCACCGATTAGGCATCGGTTGAGAACTGAAAGGGAGTGGCAGGGGGCGATCGCAGCCCTTGGCCATTTACTGAGACGGCCATTGCCGACAAATTCTCACCGTAACGCCACGGCTGACTTGTCGTCTCAAGGCGTTGTGCTGTCAGGTCCAATACCCGTTTTAGACAACCCCGACTTGGCGGATCGCTTTTCGGCTTGGGTTTTCACTCCCCAATCGCCTGATACGCTAATCCCTTTCACACCGCAACTTCTACCCGCTGAAGCCGCCCCAGCTACCCCCAAGAATTCACCCACCCTTACTCTGCCGCTAATTCCTGGGGACCCACTGGCGGAGGAACGCTTCTGTTTAGTGTTGACATCGACCTTCAGTCTTGTCCTGGTGTTAGGGGAGGATGCTACGGGTAAGCCCCGATTCCAATTTTCTTTCACCCCTGAGGTAATTCACCAAGTCTGGCAGTTACTGCGATCGCGGGTGATGCTGGCCTATCCGCAGCAATTGGATACGATAGAACAACGAGTGCGACAGTTTGCTCCGAGTGAACCAGACTATCGCTTGGTGGCGAATTTTGGCCGACTGCTGCTGTCATACCTGCCAGAATCCCGGCCCGTAGAATCCTCAAGAGTTGACTTCATAGCTAGAGATAGAGGATTCGCCGCCTCACCGCCCCAGGATCAGGTTACATTTCTGGCTTACAAAACCCATTTGGGAAAAACGACCACTCCTCAATCTAAATCAGATCAGTTTTCGCCAAAACCGCCCCAGCCTTCTCAGTCTGTCAGTGATGTCGCCGCCGCTACGGCGGGCCCCGCTGCAGCGGCGAGTGAAGACGCCAAACCAGCTGGCTCCCCTAGCTTGGACGCCCAACTCCTGCATGCCATGGCGCATGAAATTCGCACGCCGCTAACTACCATTCGCACCTTTACCCGTTCTCTGCTGAAACGGCGAAATTTGTCTGCCGATGTGCGTAAGCGACTGCAACTGATTGATCATGAGTGCACTCAACAGATTGATCGTTTCAATCTGATCTTTCGGGCTGTGGAGCTAGAAACAACCACCACCAAGACACTCAAATCTCCATTGACGCCAATTTCCCTCGCTCAGATCTTTGAAGAGTCTATTCCTCAGTGGCAACAACAGGCAGGTCGTCGGAATCTGACCCTTGATGTCATATTGCCGCCTAACCTACCAATGGTGGCAAGTGACCCCACCCTGTTGAATCAAGTCCTGACCGGATTAGTCGAAAGATTTACCTACAGCCTAACTCCCTACAGCCATATCCAGTTGCGGGTGATGTTGGCGGGCCATCAGCTTAAGCTTCAGTTCCTATCTCAACCCCAGATAAATGATCCAGCAAAACAGACACACTGTACTGATACAACCAATCAATCTTCGACAGCCTCCCGTTCAGCCTTCAAATCGCTAGGACAACTCCTGATATTCCAGCCGGAAACCGGCGGACTGAGTCTTAATCTCAACGCCACTAAGAACCTCTTCCAGGCTTTAGGGGGTAAACTGATTGTGCGGCGACGGCCGCAGCAAGGCGAAGTTTTTACAGTTTTTTTACCGTTGGAGAGGAATTAAGGGTCGTCAGTTTGCTGATAAATCGGCAGCTGTATAGTGAATGTCGTTCCCTCGCCAGATTGGCTTTTGGCGGAGATGGAACCGCCGCAAAGGTGGAGAAATTGCTGCACAATAGTCAAACCTAATCCCGCCCCTTCCGGTTCGCCGCTGATCGGTTGGCGCCCCCGGTAGAAATAATCAAATACCTTGGGCAAGTCTGTAGAGGGGATGCCAATGCCGGTATCCCGAAATTCTAGTTCAATAAACTCCTGCTGCTGTTTTGCAGTCACCCAAACTTGTCCCCCCTCAGTGGTGAACTTAATGCTGTTATGGAGAAGATTGATCACAATCTGCTTTAGCCATGATTCCAGACAGGCTACAGGGGGTAGGTTCTCTGGCACAGTATAGGCCAGCATAATGCCTTTTTCACGAGCCAGCGGTTGATAGGTGCTGACCACACCAGGAACAGTGTCAATCAAACGCAGCGGCTGCAGGGCGATGTCTGTCAAACAACTTTCCAACTGCAGCAAATTGAGCACACCACTAATCAGAGAGCTTTGGCGATCGCACTCGCTGCTGATCATGTCCATATAACGCTGTCGCTGAGCCGGTTTTAGGCTGGGGGAGGCCAACAGGGTCAGGGCTGTCTTGATGGTGGTTAAAGGGGTGCGTAACTCTTGCCCTACCGTATTCAGAAAGTCATTCTGGAAGCGAGGGAAATTGGGCTGTACTAAGTTTTCAGAGGATGGGGCGGTTGCTGTCGTTTGGGGTAGGGGATTGGGGGTTGATAGCGCCTGCTTGCGGTAGACCGACAAGCTATGGCGCATTTGCTCCTGGCGCTGAAGCTGCAAACTAAAGAGCATATCTAGAGCAGTGGGGTTGAGCGCCTCAGCTGTCAATGCTGGAAAGTGCTTTTCCCAATCAGTCAGAAGTTGAGCAATCGCTGGGATTTCAGGATGAGCCGCCGCACTAGCCTGGACCGTCTGACGAATCCCTTGTAATGTTTGCTGAACCAGCTTAGGATGAACAGAGCAAATCACTTTCAGGTATTGCTTCCCTTCCTTCACTGTTTCTGGGCCATGGCCATTGTTGCGGGTAAGGTTCTCAGGCAGTATTTTTTCTGACTTTGAAGTGTCCTCGTCTAACTCATTCCGAAATCGACGAGCCAACAGTAAACCGACAAATTGCTGAGAGAGAATTAGCAACACATACTCCCCCTTCAGGCGACTTTTAGGAGCCGGTGGAATAGTTCGATCCCAGGAAATTGAACCATTGGAGACGTAGGGCGTTTGGTTGACTTCTTCTGAAGACTCTCTGGGCGTTAATTTACGATGGCTTAGATAGTAGGCGCTCTGAGGCAATTCCGGGAGTTTGAGGTAGCGATCAAGCTCTTCCTGCCACGCCTCAGATCTAGGTAGTTTTACCCAAAGTGTTGCTGACATTCGCTGCTCTATCAAAAAATCAATCAAGGTCCTGATAAGAGCTTTGAATCCTGCTGGATTGACCTGAATAGGCGCAAGGGAAGGTTCAGCCGCAAGCGCCAGATCATATAGGGAAACGTCTGGGGAATCGGATGAACACATAGAAAAGGTAGAGTCAATTTTGACTTTGATAAGGGAAGGACAGGTTTCGTCAGTATGCTCCTGATAGGGTAAGACAGATGAGAAAATTTTATATCAGTTCCCTACATTTCTTTTGAAAATGTGCCAATATCAATTTTTCCAAAGGTCAGCGGCATCCCGTAAGCAGTAGATGAAGTCTTGAGACATTAACTCAAAAATCGTTCCGCCAAAGCAGCTCTAGCCTGTTCTCGGTCATCAAAATGGATTTTTTCAGTCCCGAGGATTTGATAGTCTTCGTGGCCTTTGCCCGCAATTAGGACGCCGTCGCCGGGTTGGGCGCTGAGGATGGCTGTACGAATGGCTCTGGCCCGATCGCAAATCACCTGGTCAGGATTGATTCCTTGGGGTATCCCGGCTGTAATATCTTGAAGAATGCGCTCAGGGTCTTCAGTTCGGGGATTATCTGAGGTGATGAATGTCTGATCGGCTAAAGTATAGGCAATCTCGCCCATTTTAGGCCGTTTTGTGCGATCGCGATCGCCGCCGCAGCCAAATACGCAGATTAGTTTCCCCGCCATAAAAGGACGAGCGGCCCGGAGGGAATTCGCCAAACTATCCGGCGTATGGGCGTAGTCGACAATTACGCTAATATCCTGGTCTGGCTTAATTTGAACTTGCTCCATCCGTCCCGGAACGCCGGGGAATTGAGGCAACGCCTGACCGATTTGGGCTAACTCAACGCCCAGATGTAAAGCTGCGCCTACAGCCGCCAACAGGTTTTCCAAGTTGAATTGACCGACCAGGGGAGAGGTGAAGGCTATTTCCCCTGCTGGTGTGTGCAGCTGGCCGCTGACACCGTTAGCAGCATAGGTAAGCTGACGGGTAAACAGGTCTGCTTGATCGTCTTCGGCGCTATAGGTCCAGACTTGCTCCCGGTTGAGCTGCTGAATCAGGCGACAACCGTAGGGATCGTTCAGATTAATCACCGCCCGTCCTTTTAGGTAATGCGGCTTGAACAGGAGGGCTTTAGCGGCGAAGTAATCCGCTAAATCTGAGTGATAATCCAAGTGGTCTTGGGTGAGGTTGGTGAATACGGCTACTTCGAAGGGACACCCCCAGGCTCGTTTCTGAGCTAGAGCGTGGGAGCTTACTTCCATCACCCCTAACTGGCAACCTGCCGCTACTGCAGCCGCCAGTTCAGCCTGGAGTTCCACCGCAAACGGGGTGGTGTAGACCGCCGTTTTCTGATAACCCGCCCAGCGGTTGTAGAGGGTGCCCAATAGGGCGGTGGGTTGTTGAGCTTGCAGCAAAAAATACTCAATCAGATGGCTGGTGGTCGTCTTGCCATTCGTCCCCGTCACCCCTGCCAGCTTAAGCTGTTGCGCTGGATAGCCGTAAAAGGCGGCGGACACCTCGGCGCAGGCGATCGCCATATCCGTTATGGGAATGACACAAGCAGTCTCTGTAGCGGCGGGGGGGCAATGTTTCAGGGCGTTAGGGGAAATCAGGGCGGCGATCGCCCCAGCTGCAAGGGCGCTTTGCCAGAATTCTCCCCCATCCACCCGAGTTCCGGGCATACCGATGAAGAGATCGCCTGGCTGGCAAGCATGGGAGTTAGTTGAAAGGCCCTTGACCTCTAAGTTCAGAGCCGGATGATCAGGCCAAGGATAAGTTGGCTCTGGCAATCCATCAGCCGCCTTTTCCAGTAGCGATCGCAGTTTCATGTCAGCAACTCCTTGGTATATAAGGGGTTCTGACTATTCTGCCCCATAGCGCCCCAAATATTTCTGTAACATTCGCTCCACCTGACCCACGTTTGCTCGAGGAGAAAGGCGCGGCAGAGGTTCTTCAATCGTTTTGTCCGCGGTCGAAATGACTCGACACAATACCGGAATTTGATATTGATAAGCCTGAAACCAATCTGGCTGAGTGGTAATGTCTCGAATTTCCAATTCAAAATCGAACCCCTCAATCTGCTCCAGCTTTTCCTGTAATCCTTCACATAAATGGCAACCGGGTTTGCTGTACAAAATAAGTCGCATATTTTA
>JAKSDM010000083.1 GCA_022360135.1 Pseudanabaenales cyanobacterium
GGCCGAGTACATGATTATTGGCGTCATTTCTTTGAAGACTCCCCGAGGTCGCCATAGGCACTAGCGACAACGACGACATAGCCATTTGGATCGCGGAGCCAAACTTCTCGATGATTGGCATTTGGATTCACCTTTGGCCCCTCCAAGACTTGTGCCTTTTGTTTCTTGACCTGCTTCATGGTCTCGTCGAAGCTATCGGTTTGAAACCAAAGCAAGACACCGTTGCCATACGGCTGTTGCTGCGGATCACCCATGTGGCGATGCTCATGAGCATCCCAACGGTGGAGCTGCATCACCATACGCCCATCGAACATGAGCTGGTCGTATTCGTCGCCGCCGTGCCCACTTTCAAGTCCTAGCACTGCCTGATACCAAGCGCTGGTTGCTTCAATGTCGTCGACGACTATTAGGGGTTGAGGTTTCATTGGCTTTCTCAGTATTTGCAAGACAGACATGACGCCCAACTCTATATTCAACCGCAGATCTGTGGTTGAATACCCCCTCTACCAAAGTTCCCATGAAGCGCCCACTGAAGCTGCTTAACCAGATACGTCAGGTTTGATTTGCTCCCTACGGGACTAACGCACCCTTCGCCTCTGTAAGCGAATCCCTTGAATGGGAGTTAGAGAAATGTTCAGTCGCGCTGGCCAAATGTTTTAACAGCGTTGTCTTAGGCAACGGCCCCTGTAAATGTTCCCAAGGTAGGATTTGATCCGTTGGCCAATCTGCGTGAACGTAAAACTCCAGAGGCGGCAATTGGCTCCGCAGTTCTTTAAAGGCTCGACGATAACTACCCAAGGTATCCCCGTAGTGGCGGACGAGTTCTAGCAGAGTAGAAAGGCGCCGATCGCCTCTGGAGATTAAGGCTTGGATCACGGACCAGTTGTAGCTTTCTGGGCGGAAGTCGATGCCTTGAGGGCGCAGCTGCTTTTGCAGGTATTTCAATCGCTTCTGCGCCTGAGGGTTCACCCCAAACCATTGGAATGGCGTATGGGCCTTGGGCACAAAGGTGCTGCATCCCAGCGTCAGGCGAAGACCGGGCGCAGCCTGTTTAATCGCCTTGATGATGGCGATCGTTTGGGCCAAATCATCCATCTCCTCCCCCGGCACGCCTGCCATGCCATAGAGCTTAAGGGCGCTCAACCCACCAGCTTGGGCATTTACAGCAGCCTGGATAATTTCGTCGTTTTGCAACTTCTTGTTGACGATTTGGCGGACTCGTTCTGAGCCGCTCTCAATGGCGATGGTAATCGAGCGAGTATCGTGCTTGACTAAGGTTTCAGCTAGCTTTTGATTCACCGTATTGGTCCGTACCGAAGCCATACTAAAGCGTACCGAATCGTATTTGGATTGATTCAGATAATCCAACAGATCTTCGAATTCAGGATGTTGGGTTACAGAAGCGCCGAGCAAACCTAATCGATGGGTAACCGCTAAACCACTTTCAACCGCTGGGATCAACGAACCTTCTAGACTAGCGGTCCGGAAAGGCAGCGTTAGATAGCTGGCCAGACAGAAGCGACACATTTCCGGACAACTCCGCACCACTTCCACCATGAAGATGTTCTCCCAGGCTGCTTTTTCAGTCACCACAGTCGAGGCCGATAGGACATTGCCGCGATAGGTTTGCTTATGAACTTGAGCTGGGATAGCATTATCTATGGGCTGGATGCAGGCGATCGGCCCGTCTAAATCCCGATAAGTGATGGTGTATAAACTGGGTATGTAGACCCCAGGTACTTGAGCTAAAGATCGCAGTTGGGCCGTGCGATTGGTGGTTCGAACCGCCTGATAGGTATTGATAAAATCATCTAGGAGAGTTTCTCCATCTCCTAACAACACGACATCAAAGAAATCAGCAAACGGTTCCGGATTTGCGGTCAGAACTGGGCCACCGCCAAACACAAGAGGATGTGCTTCACCGCGCTGGCTAGCTCGCAGGGGAATATGCAAAGACTCCAGCAGCCTTAGGATATTGATGTAGTCCAACTCCCATGACACGGAAAAGCCCAACAGTTCAGGCTTTGTCGGCAGCGACTCATGTATATCGGTAAACAGGCGGCTGACCTGCAGATCCGGTCGCTGGGCCAACCTTGCCCAAATTACCTGATAGCCCAGACTCGTGATCCCAATGCTGTATTCATTGGGAAAGGCAAACACTACAGAAGCTGCGTCTACAGCGGCGGCGGTAGGCGTAAAAAGAAGCTGTTCAGCGGCAAAGGCGGCAAAGGACACAGGCTAAAATCTTGGTTCTATAGGAGTCAGCGCCCTCTTTCAGACTAGCACTGGAGATGGGTGAGTTATCGGCTGGAACAGAAAGGGCGAATCGCATGGCGAATCCAAAAAATCTGTAGAATATACGGTTTTGGCCCACTTAAATTTTAATTTAGGATAATAGAGTTTGAAGACTCGTTAAAATAATGGTTTACTTGCGTAACAATAGCTGATTGTTTCCTAGGTAACTAGCCAACCATTGATTGCAGGGGATGCATCTGCCAATGACTCAATGTCCCACTCAAGCAAAATCAGAATTGGGACGGTGTTAGTTCACTCTGTTGAATTAGTCTTTAACTTTATGCATTTTACGGATGGCTCATCCCCAGCCACGACCTCTAAGCCAATAGAATCAACTTTAATCGGCCAGAAAACGTGCTTTCACTCCGAAACCTGGAATGCTCTCAGAGATGAACTCTCTGAGAGTCAATGCGAACAAATTAGGGCGGAATCTGACTGTTTTTTTAAGCAAGGGATATCTGAGCGCCTGCGACGAAAATACGACATCGCTCTAAATACTTTCCAACAAGCTCTGCAGGGCTATCGCCAGGTGCAAGCTTTCCGAGAACAGGGCAAAGTTCTCATTGCCATGGCATTAACCTATTACAATCTGGCTGACTACTTTTGGGCAATGGACTATGCTCGCCAGGGTTTGACGATTGCCCGGGAAGTGGGTGATCGCCCGATGGCCCAGCAAGCGCTCAACCATCTTGGCAACAGCTATCGCCATTTGGGAGACCTATCCAAAGCCCTTAGCTGTATGGATCAGAGCTTAACCTTGGCCAGACAACTAGAAGACCGCCAAGCGGAAATGATGGCTTTCAACAACTTGGGTATCGTTCACAAGGCAATGGGCGAATGCCAAATCGCCAACGAGCACTTCCAACAAAGCTTAGCGATCGCCCAATCGCTTCAAGATCGAGTGGTTGAGAAACAGGTCTTGAGGAATCTGGGCAATACTTACCACGCCCTGGGCAACTACCGAGATACGATCAAGTACTATGACCAATTATTATCGATCGCCTATGAAACGATGGATTGCCCCGCCATCAGTCGAGTTCTGAGAAATCTCAGCAGCGCTTGCTACAACTTAGGAGACTACAGCAAAGCGATTCACTACTTGCTTCAGCGGCTAGCCCTTGCGCGTAAATTGAAGGATCGCCGGATTGAGGCGCAAGCGCTGGAAAGCCTCAGCATTAACTATGACGCTCTGGGAAACTACACTAAAGCAGTTGAGTGTCAGGAACAACGTCTGAAAGCAACACTCGATCTGCAGAATCGTAGACTACAGAAGCAAGCACTAGATAGTTTGAAGATGGCCTGCTTTGCGATCGGCGACTTCGCCAGAGTTTCCCAGTATGTAGATATGATGTATGATTCCCGGTAGGAAAGTGATTAATAGCTTGTGTTGGTAGGGGCCTTTTTAGGAAGGCCACTTCTGAGCAACTAGTTCAGCTAAATCGACTACCCGTTGACTGTAGCCCCACTCGTTATCGTACCAGGCGACAACTTTCACCAAATCGCCATTCATCACCATGGTCAAGCTGGCGTCTACAATCGATGATGTGTCAGTCTTCCGATAGTCAGTAGAAACAAGGGGGAGGTCATTGTAGCCGAGAATGCCCTTTAGACGCCCTTCAGACTCTGCCTTGAGCGCTTCATTGATTTCCTCGGCAATGGTCGGTTTCTCCACCTGTACAACCAGATCCACAATAGATACATTGGGCGTGGGAACTCGGAAGGCAATGCCGCTCAGCCTACCTTTCATCTCAGGAATTACCAGCGCTACAGCTTTGGCTGCACCGGTTGTCGTTGGCACAATGTTGACCGCAGCAGCCCTGGCGCGACGCAAATCCCGGTGGCTAGCATCCAGGATTCGCTGATCCCCGGTGTAGCTGTGGGTCGTGGTCATAGTCCCTTTAATGATGCCAAATTTTTCATGGAGCGCTTTGACAATGGGTGCTAAGCAGTTGGTTGTACAACTGGCGTTACTGATGACCGGATACCCGTCGTGCGTATATTCTTCATGATTTACGCCCATGACATAGGTGCCTACATCGCCCTTGCCCGGAGCCGTAATTAAGACCTTCTTAGCCCCAGCCTGAATATGCCGCTCGGCCCCTTCTCGACTGACAAAAACGCCCGTTGACTCAATCACCAAGTCAATTTCCCAAGCCGCCCAAGGTAGATTGTTGGGGTTACGATCAGAGGTGCACTTGACTTTACTGCCATTAACGGTGATAGATTCGGAGTCGGCGCTAATATCTACATCATCAAGTCGTCCCAGCATTGAGTCGTACTTCAGCAAGTGAGCATTGCTCTCTGGGTTAGAGGTATCGTTAATTGCGACTAGCTCTAACTGGCTATTTGATCGAGTCAGCCAGCAGCGCATAAAATTCCTTCCAATGCGCCCGAAACCGTTAATTGCTACTCTAATCACCGCGCTTTACCTCTGTCTTAATCGGCCAATTTAACATTTCCTAAACGAAACCATCATATCGCAAAGCCTGGTAAAATTCGAAACTCAACTATTGAACTAACTCTATGAATTCCCTAGATATTAATTTTCTAGAATAGCTCGTCTTCATCTTAGGGTATTTAGGCAAAATCGCTGAGGATAGCTTGTCTTCTTTCTAAAGTACTTAAGTGGAATCGCCTAAGCCATTTCTCTAATTAGGCGGCAATATTTTCTAAATAGCGATCGAATCATCGAATAGTGTTTGATTACAGGCTGACGATGATTGATTTGACAGGCTTAGCTCACACATCAGCAAGAGCGCTAAAGCCACGGTCGACATCGCGACGAAAACAGCCCCACTTTTCGGATAACCCGATCAATGGTCAGTAAGTTTAGAGCAGATAAACTTATCCGCACCTTAATGTAGAGATTATTTCTATATGGCTTAACAGAGATATCGCCATATCTGAAGCTTTCGCTTAGCGCTTAGCGTAGGTATATGGTCATTTGGGTGATTCTTGGTATGATATCGCGTGATATTGGTGTGGTGTGGTGTTTGAGGAACTGAGAATGCTGAATTCTGTAGATTTCAGCGGGAGACCTTTTCATTTCATTGGTATTGGTGGAATTGGAATGTCGGCTCTCGCGTACATTTTGGCCAGACAAAAGCTGCCCATATCGGGTTCGGATCTTCGTCTAAGCCATATTACTCGGCGCTTACAGGAAGAAGGCGCACACATTTTTTGGAGTCAGGATGCAGTCAATCTTGAGTCGTTTTCCGCTTTCCAAGATAAGTATGATAAATCTGAGAAAATGTTATCTGATTTATCTAATGGAACGGCTAACAGAACCAATGGTGAATCTAACGGAATGCCTGGAGGAACTTATTTTACTGTTGCTAAATCCGACAATTCGCCTGCGGTAAAGAGGCAATCGCCTAGCCAAAGCGCCTTCAAGCATCTCCCTCAAGTTATTTGCTCCACTGCAATTAACCCAAATAATGCAGAATATCGAGCTGCTATAGAATTGGGCTGTCCGATTTTCCATCGTTCAGATTTGCTGGCGGCTCTGATTAAGGAATACCAGGGCATTGCCGTTGCTGGCACCCATGGGAAGACGACAACTAGCAGTCTAATAGCCTATCTGCTCCTTCGAACCGGACTTGATCCAACCATCGTCATTGGTGGAGAAGTTGCTGCTTGGCAGGGTAACGCCCGTTTAGGAGGCGGTGAATACTTAGTCGCTGAAGCAGATGAATCTGACGGATCCCTGGCCAAGCTCTCAGCTCATATTGGAGTGGTTACTAATATTGAACTAGACCATCCTGACCACTACAACAGCTTAGACGAAGTCGTTGATGTATTCCGCACTTTCTCAGATCAATGTCAAACACTAGTGGGTTGTATCGATTGTCCGCCGGTCAGACAAGTTTTGCAGCCTGATATTAGCTACAGTCTCCATCGTGAGTCGGGCGCAGATTATACAGCAGATGAAGTTGAGCATCATGTTACTGGGACTACCGCCAATATTTGGGAGCGTGGTCGGCTCTTAGGCAAACTTAACTTGCCGCTGATGGGGCAGCATAATTTGAGCAACACCTTGGCTGCGATCGCAGTCGGTCGTCATTTAGGCGTCCCTTTTTCTGAAATCGCTGAGACCATTAAAGATTTCCCGGGGGCTCGACGGCGGTTTGAACGACGCGGCTTTGCCAACAGTATTCTCTTCATAGATGACTACGCTCACCATCCCAGTGAAATTCAAGCAACCCTCTCGGCGGCTCGAATTTATATCAAAGAAGAATTGTCACCCGCGACCCCAAAGAGAATCATCGCCGTTTTCCAGCCCCATCGTTATAGCCGGGCCGCTGCTCTGGCGCCAGATTTCGCCCAAGCATTTAGTGATGCAGACCAAGTCATCGTAACCGACATCTATGGTGCTGGTGAACCCAATGTCCATAACATCACAGGTCGCGATGTGGCTGAGATGATTTCAGCTCACCATCCTCAGACAGACTATCAGGTATCCCTACCCGAAGTGCGGCGAGCTCTAACTGAAACGCTCCAGCCCGGGGATATCGTTTTGTTTCTAAGTGCTGGGAATCTGAACCAGATTATTCCAGAACTGATAGCCTTCTACGAACAAACCGATCCCGTCCAAATACAGGAAGCTTGCCATCAAGCCTAAATCTAGAGGACTGAGTGACGAGTGATGGAAAAAAACATTTGCCTACCGGGCGCCAACTGTCTAATTAGATCCCAGGTTCCTCTGGCGGGACTGACCTCCTTCCGGGTAGGCGGGCCAGCGGAATGGTTGATAGCGCCCCGGAGTATTGAAGAACTGCAAGCGGGTTTAGAGTGGGCCCAGCGACAAAAACTACCCATTACATCGCTAGGAGCAGGGTCTAATCTGCTGGTGAGCGATCGCGGCTTACCGGGTCTGGTTATCTGTACCCGCCGTCTCCGCCAAGCCAAATTTGATCCAGCCACTGGGCAAGTGACGGCAGCGGCTGGAGAACCGCTATCGACGCTAGCCTGGAAAGCGGCCAGGCGAGGCTGGAAAGGGATGGAGTGGGCTGTGGGTATTCCGGGTACGGTGGGTGGCGCCGTCGTCATGAATGCTGGCGCCCATGGATTGTGTACAGAAGATATCTTGGTGCGGACTGAAGTTCTAAATCCAGATCAGACGATGGCCGTCCTCGCGCCTGAAGAGCTAGGCTACCAGTATCGTACATCACAATTACAGCACGATCAGCGGCTAGTTACACAGGCCACTTTCCAGCTCCAACCTGGGGCGACTCCCCAGCAAGTGATGGCCACCACATCTAACAACTTGGCTCAACGACGCGCCACTCAGCCCTATCATCTGCCCAGTTGTGGCAGCGTCTTTCGCAATCCAGACAGTCATAGCGCAGGTTGGCTGATCGAGCAAACTGGGCTTAAGGGACGCCGAATTGGCAACGCTCAAGTAGCCCATCGCCATGCAAATTTCATCCTCAACTGCGGTGGAGCCACTGCCAGCGACATCCTTAAGTTAATCCATCATGTTCAGCAGCAAGTTGAAGCGCGATGGTCTCTATACCTTAAACCAGAAGTTAAATTTTTGGGAGAATTTCAACCCGTTTAAGTTTATGCACTGGCGGCGTTAGAATCAAATGGTTTGACAGATACGAGTTCAGTACACCCTAAACTGGTCAGCTAATTATGACAAAAGGTCAAGGATTTGGATTCGGCCTAGGCAAAATGAAAGAACTGACAGAGGCATTCAAAAAGGCTCAGCAAGTTCAAGAAGGCGCGAAAAAGCTTCAAGAAGAGCTGGAACAGATGGAAATTGAAGGCCAAGCGGGTGGGGGCCTGGTTAAGGTTGTCCTGAGCGGCAACCAAGAACCACGTGGCGTGACAATCGCGCCAGACGCCTTGAATGAGGGAGCGGAGGTGCTTTCCGATTTAGTTACCGCTGCGATGCAGGATGCTTATTCAAAATCTACTGAAACGATGCGGCAGCGGATGGAAGAATTGACTGGCGGTTTGAATCTGCCTGGACTCTAGGGTAAAACATATCGCATTAGGTTAATGGTTAGCAAGCTATTGTTTGTCTGCTTGGGTAATATCTGCCGGTCTCCTTCGGCGGAAAATATCATGAACCATTTGATCAAACAGCGACAGCTAGCAGATAGGATTGTCTGCGATTCTGCTGGCACTTCTAGCTACCACATTGGCAGTCCGCCTGATCGCCGCATGGCGGCTGCCGCCCGCCAACGAGGGATTACTTTAGTTGGTCGAGCTCGTCAGTTTCAAGGTCAAGACTTTAATGACTTTGATTGGATTTTGGCCATGGATCGAGAGAACTACCAGGGTATTTTGTCTCTCGACCAAAGCAGTCAATATCGCCACAAGGTTAAGCTGATGTGCGACTTCTGTCGCCGCTATCCCGATAAAGAAGTCCCTGATCCTTACTATGGCGGTCCCGAAGGCTTTGATTATGTGATCGATTTGCTAATGGATGCTTGTGAAGGGCTCTTGGAATTTGTTTTGAGTCAGCATAGATCCGCCAAATAGCGCAAGCCTCAAAGCGCCATTTAGTTGAAAATTGGTGTAGTACTCTTCCCCAGAGTTGGCTGAGTTGGCTGCCTTTAAGGGTGAGTAGAAGTCAGGAAGCTCGTCTATCGAGCGGGAAATAGGGTGTGGTTAGGGAGGGTCGGGCGCAGAAGCGCCTGTCGATCTACCCAATCAGTGCAGCTAGGCTATGCAGCAAGAGTCGGGGAAGTTCCTCGTGCAAATTATAGAATCAGAAATAAATCAGAATTTGCAGCCCCCCTGTCAAGGAGACATTCTTATAGTTGATGATACGCCTGACAATATTCGGTTTTTGTCCACCATCCTGTTAGAGCAAGGATATACTGTTCGCAAGGCGATCAACGGCAGAATGGCCCTAACAGCCGCCAAAACGGTGTTACCCGATCTCATATTACTGGATATAAATATGCCCGGCATGAGCGGCTATGAGGTCTGTGAGAAGTTAAAACAAGATGGACAAACCCATTCTATTCCAATCATTTTTTTAAGTGCTTTAGATGAGGTTGAGGATAAAATCAGAGCCTTTCAAACCGGGGGGGCGGACTATATCACTAAACCGTTTCAGCTTGAAGAGGTTTTGGTTCGAATTCAAAATCAACTGACAATCCGCCAGCTTCAAACTAAACTACAATCGCAGAATGGGGAGTTAAAAGCAGCGCTATCAAGTTTGCAAAAGACTCAGAGTCAACTTGTGCAAAAGGAAAAGATGGCTATTCTGGGGCAGTTAGTTGCTGGAATTGCCCATGAAATTAACAATCCTGTCAGTTTTATCGCCGGTAATCTCAAGCCAGCCCGAAAATATATCGAAGACTTGCTGGAGTTAATTACGCTCTATCAGACGGAATATCCAGAACCTTCGCAAACGATACAAAAATTAGTGCATGAAATCGATCTAGAGTTCCTCTATGCCGATCTGCAGAAGCTCATGGACTCAATGCATGCGGGAGCCGATCGCATCCGATCAGTAATTTTAGCTTTGCGAATATTCTCTCGCCTAGGAGAAGCTGAATTTAAGCCTATTGACATTCATAAGGGACTTGACAGTACGTTGCTACTGGTGCAGCATCGTCTTAATTCAGAGGTGAAAGGAAAAGCCATTCAGGTTGTCAAAGACTATGGCCATGTACCGTTAATTACCTGCTATGCGAGTCAGATTAATCAGGTATTTCTAAATTTACTCAATAATGCGATCGATGCGCTTAAGTCTATGGTTGAGGGTGAACACTATCCTTTAGACTCTCCCACGATCTGGATTAGCACAGAAGCCAAAGATTCCGAGGCTGTAACCATCAAAATCAAAGACAATGGTCCTGGTTTGTCGGAGGAGATGCAATCGCGGTTATTTGAACCCTTCGCCACTACCAATCCTACGGGGGGATGTAAAGGATTAGGTCTATCAACCTGCCACCAAATTGTGGTGGAAATGCACAAAGGTCAGCTTATCTGCCATTCTTCTCCTGGGCAGGGCGCGGAGTTTATTGTGGAAATGCCGCTTAAGCCAATAAAGAGTTGATTGACGAAAGCGAATTAGGGTCTTGTTCATCGCCACTCACTAACATTCTCTGACTGTTAAATTTTACTTGGCGCTTTTATACTCGCATATACTCACGTTCCTAGTTTCCAAACTCTAGGTTAGAAACGTCAGTTTGGCAAGCGCCAGCTTCTGCCGACAAGGAAGCTAGAACTCCCTACCAGTAAGTTTTCCTAAGCTCCGGCTTAGGAATAAGAGGATGATTCCGGCGTTGACTCTGGTTTTAGCTGAGGTTAACGGGTGGGAAGTCGGTTAAGAGCTTGCCCTCCCTAACGACCTGAAAGCTAAGGGTATATTCTCTTAAAGAATTCGTTAGAAACATGGGTTTCTGGGAATTCTAAGATTAGTCTGTAGGTTTCTCATCTCTTTCTGGGTGCACTGGATAGCTGTCCCCAAAGATATCACGCCATTTTTTTTAAGAAAACTGACCCGTTAAAACGGATGCCGAATAAGCGTGAACCGGCTAGTCTTCTTAAAATGGGAGGCGATTGTCGCAGCTACCTACTAGCAATTGAGCAAGATTGCCACTCGCAGAGTATAAGAATTCATGAGTCAAGATGACACCTATATTCCCCCAGGCAATATCCTAATTGTCGACGACAACCCGACTAATTTACGGCTCTTGTCTAAGGTCTTAACTAAGCAGGGATACGAAGTTCGTAAGGCGCTGGACGGGCAGATGACTTTGAAGTCTGTACAGACCCTCTTGCCAGATCTAATTCTTCTCGACATTATGATGCCAGGGATGGATGGCTTTGAAGTGTGTCAGCAGTTGAAATCTGATCCGCACACCGCTCAAGTGCCGATTATTTTCTTGAGTGCTCTAGACGAAGCGTTTGACAAGGTCAAAGCGTTTTTAGTCGGGGGGGCGGACTACGTTGCCAAACCTTTCCATCACGAAGAAATTCTGGCTCGGGTTAAGCATCAGTTAGCGCTCAAATCAGCAGAACGCGAACTCCATCAACTTAACGCCCAATTGGAAGATCGAGTCAAAGAACGGACACTACAACTGGAAAACGCCAATGCTCGCTTGTTGGAAATGGCGTTTCAAGATGGGCTAACTGGACTACCTAACCGGGTTCTATTTATGGAGCGGTTGGGACAGGCGCTGGAGCAGGCTAAGGCTGATTCAACCTATCAATTTGCGGTTTTATTTCTGGACTGCGATCGCTTCAAAGTGATCAACGACTCTTTGGGTCATATTGTGGGTGATCAATTACTGTTCAATATTGCCCATCGCTTAAAAGAGGTGGTTAGAGACAGTGATACACTGGCCCGATTTGGTGGAGACGAATTCACAATTCTTCTAACCGATATTCAGAACCTCACTCAGGTCACCCAGATGGCCGAGCAAATCATCAAAGCCTTCTCCGACCCTTTCAAACTCAAAACTCGAGAGGTTTTTATTAACGTCAGCATCGGTATTGTGATCGGCAATTCCGACTACGAGCAACCTGAATACCTGCTACGGGACGCCGACACGGCTATGTATCGGGCCAAGGCTTCTGGTCAA
>JAKSDM010001332.1 GCA_022360135.1 Pseudanabaenales cyanobacterium
CGCCCATTATAGGGTTTGACACTGAGGGAGGCATCTAGTTTTGGGTCTTTCCAAAAGTAGAAGATAGAGAAAGAAAAAGCCTCATTCCAGTAGTGCTTGTACCTGATTAGGAGAAAGTCCAGTCATCGTTACGATGTCTTCCAAACTCATACCCGCCTGAGCCAAATTCCGAACAATTTGTGACACTTGCCTTTCGGCTTGTTCAGCCCGCTGACGCTCTTGTTCAGCCCGCTGACACTCTTGGTCGGCTCGCTGATACTCTTGGTCAGCTAATTCCTCAGGCGTTGGCGCCCACTCATCGTTGCCTTCATACCAGCGCAACCAGTTACGGGTGACGCCCTGATAAGGGCCATGCCAAACCCCCAGCCCAATATCTAACTCAGGTAACCAGAGTTTTTGATTGATGATCTCCAGGGGCTGATAGCTGCCATGATTCAAACTAAACCCCCTGAACTGATTTTCGTAGCGGTCGAATAAGAAGTAGTAAGGAACCCGCAAAATGCGTTCGTAAACTTGCCACTTAGACGGAGGCTGGTCGGGAGGGGGAGAATGCCGCCCCAAATCTTCGGCTTCGGTCCCCGGAGACAGTAACTCGATTACCACAAACGGACTGGCGTTTTCTTGCCAGACAACATAACTGAGTCGCATATCTTCCCCGTCGTAAAGTCGGGGGACTCCTAGCGCCAAAAACCAGTCAGGACGTTTGTACCAAAGGGGATGTCGAACGTGATAGTACAGATTGAGATCCATCCCAGTGAAATAGTCGTCTGACCCATAGCCGTTGAGGCTCAGGGTGGCGCTCAGCAATTGGGGTTGTAAGGCGTGGAATTCGTCTGGCAAGCCAGGTTCATTGGGATCTTCACTGGGAAGATCATACATCGTGGGCAGGGTTTCGCGCGGCGATCGCGGCGGGTTTGTTTGTTTAACACGTGGCCAAGAAACCATCGGTTGTGCCCAATATGCGTCTGTCTATACGCCTAAAATTTTAGCAAACGCCAGGTAGGAGGCTGGCGCTCTAGTGTGCTGCTTGCGCCGCCAACGATTTAACAAAACTCTGATCAGCGTCCGTTGTTAATCTCTTTGGCCATCGTTTAAATAGTCTGGTGTTGCTTGCCGGATCGCTCTTGGCAGACTGGCTCCCTCTGCGATCGCCCC
>JAKSDM010000679.1 GCA_022360135.1 Pseudanabaenales cyanobacterium
CCGCGGACTTTACCCCCGACTCGGAAATGGTCAATCGCCTGCAGGATTACCTCAAGACTCTCTTGGCGGATCCGGGTGAATACGTTTTTTGCCGGACATCCCTCTGCAAGAATCAGGTGCGTCTGCAAGCGCTGATGGCGTTAGCCGCCCTGGGAGACCCAAGCAACGAGTTCCTGGCTGACCTCCATGAACAGCATGATCAATTCGATCAGGTGGACCAGATCCGATTGGCTCGTTACCTTTCCCAATTTCCGGCTTGGCGATCCGAGGCAGCGACCCTGGCCGATCAAATCCAGGCAACCATTTATCAAACCGGACGCACCGCAACGGTGAACTTACCTCCCCGCTGGAGCTGGTTTAATTCAACCACCACCGCGCAGGCGCAAGCCCTACAGCTCTTCATTGCTCGTGAGAGCGGCCCGGAAATTCTGGGTCGTCTGCTGCAGGGACTCTTGGCGCTACAACGAGAGGGCTCCTGGCAGACCAGTTATGACAATGCCCAAGCGTTGTCGGCGTTGGTGGACTATAGCCAACGCCAACCCACCCCGCCCAACTTTGAAGCCACCGTGCAACTGGCTGGAAAAACCCTGGCCTCCAAGCAATTCGAAGGCTATCGCAATCCTAGTCTAGAGGTGCAAGTGCCGATGGCGGAGTTGCCCCAGGGGAACAGTGAGTTGGTGCTGCAAAAATCCGGCCCGGGCGACCTCCACTATCTCGCCGCCTACCGCTATCGCTTACAAGGCAACCAACCCGGTCGCCTGAATGGCTTACGGGTAACGCGGGAAGTGCATCCAGCCAACCAGGAAGAGAGCCTCTATCGCCTGGGACTGGACGCCAACGACAAACCGTTAACGGTGACAGCAGGTCAAGTCTTTGACATTGGTCTGGAAATTATCACCGATCACGCCGTCGATCATGTGATCATCACAGACCCTCTGCCAGCCGGGTTTGAAGCCGTCGACACCAGTTTCCAAACGGCGACGCCTTACTTCCAGGCGCAACAAGACAGCTGGCGAATTGGCTATCAGACGATCTATCGCGATCGCGTCCTGGCCTATGGCGACCA
>JAKSDM010000978.1 GCA_022360135.1 Pseudanabaenales cyanobacterium
AGCCCAAGTCTGCTTGAGCCTGATCTCGAATTTCATTGACTTGAGAGACCCCGGTGCCAATGAAGCGCAGGGTAATATCCTTGATTTGATTGGGATTAACCTGCGGCCCTGGAGCCGGGTTATTGGGCGTCCCCTTGGGGGCTGGGGCGGCGCAGCGGGTTGCAGTCATGAACGCCCCAGCCGCCAGACCCGTTTGAATGATTTTGCGGCGAGTAACTTTAGCCATAGTTTTCTCAGTTCAACCTATTGAAAATGGATTTTCGCCCTTCAGTGAGACAGGAAAATGCTATCCTCCACTCGCCAACTGAGGGTAATCAGTTGACCCTCTTGCAACCGATGAGTGACCCAATCATGGGTGAGGATCTTATAGAGAATCTCTTGTCCAGTGGCTTCCAGCATCAGAGAAACTCGGGTGACATATCCGGTGAATTCTACCGCAGTTATGCGAGCGCAGATCTGATTTGCGGTTACAGTATTAACCCGTGTCGTTCGATTTCCAGGCAGGATCAGCGTCATCTGATCTGAGCGGACACAAAAAGCCGCCGCCATGCCGACATTCGCGGCTTGTCCATAGCAGCTGAACCGCCCCAGTCCCTCAACCTCTAATTGAATGACAGCGCCTTGATCATTAGATTCTACCTGGAGGACAGTCCCCTCAAAAATATTGTTGTCGCCAATAAATTGGGCGACGAATTTGGACGCAGGTTGACTGAAAACGGTTTGAGGCGTCCCCACTTGGTCGATCTGCCCCTGATCCATTACCACAATCTGATCTGACAGGGAAAAAGCTTCGTCCTGAGCATGGGTCACCTGGATAAAGGTCATGCCAAACTGACGCTGTAACTTACGCAATTCTCCTCTGGTTTTGACCCGCAGATTTTCATCTAGGGCGCTTAGGGGCTCATCCAATAACAAGACTTGGGGACGGGTTACTAACGCCCGAGCTAGCGCCACCCGCTGCTGTTGCCCGCCACTGAGCATATGGGGTTTGCGCTTTGCCAGGTCCTTCAGGGCGACAACTTCCAAAATTTCATCCACCCGTTTTGTCCGTTCTGGCGGCGAAACCCCTCGCATTTTTAGACCGAATTCTACATTTCGCCAAACGGTTTTATGGGGAAACAGGGCATAGTTCTGAAACACCATGGCGGTGTTTCGCTTAGCGGGGGGAAGCGTATTCACCCGACAATCTCCAATCCATATCTCACCGCTGGTAATGGCTTCATGTCCTGCAATCATTCGCAGCGTGGTGGTTTTGCCACAACCGCTAGGACCCAATAAACAACAATAGGAACCGGCTGCTATTTCCAGGTTGATATTGTTTATGGCGACAACAGAGCCATATTTTTTGGTCAGCGATCGCAGGGAAATACCGGCCGTATTGGCGGCGATCGCAGCCGGAACAAAACCCTCAGCCTGAGCCGCAGTATGCTCTGCCCTCGAAGAGAGTGATGGAATTGAAGCAGACGGGTTGAGCATAGCTAGAAGGAATCGAAAACTAGAAAACAGCTGCTAGCAGTCTATGTAGCTTAAGTTCACTATTCATTCAAGGGGTATTTGACGAGGGTGTACTGTATCGCTTAATACACTTGCATGTCCATTACGGTAGAATCCTTCTCGGTCTGGTTTGGGGTTGGCGCTGTTTTAGGCCCAATCATTAACCATTCACTGGATTCATCCCGGAACCCTCAGACGCCCAGCCAGCTTTAATTTGGGGGCGAGTGACGGGTAAAGCGGGAGGTGGGGAACCGGGATTAAATTCCAGCTGTCAAGAACTGTAGGGTTTTACCCTTCATCATTAGGGAAGAGGGGATAGAATGCAGCCAAAATGTACAGCAGTTTTAGGTAATACTTCTCCGTGAAGGCTACCCTTTTTTGGTGTGGGGAATAATTGTGAGGTGTGAGGAAGAGGCCTCCAATCGTTAAACCTATGTTGCTGAATGCTGATATACCGATTTAGCGTTTTTAATTTAGTTTTCATCCTGATCGCCGCCGTTGATTGAATTTCCCTTGATCAGCGGTGAGTGCATTATGTTGGCTGGCTCCCTGCAGTCAGTGGGGGGTTAACCTGGAATGCTTCATAGATCTTTAAACGGAGTTCATAGCGTAATCCGCCATCTTCCGAGATGATTGTGAGCGGCAAATTTGTTCCTGAAAATATCGCCTTACTTTATGCGCCGACTATCCTTCCGCCGTTCGACCGCATCGGCCGCAATTCCCAAGCCAGATTCGAATCCAGGGCTGGGAACTTTTGGCGGGGTTTATACCCCCTCGATCCTGACGATTTTGGGGGTCATTATGTACCTCCGCTTCGGTTGGGTTCTCGGACACGTTGGTTTGTGGGGAACCTTACT
>JAKSDM010000746.1 GCA_022360135.1 Pseudanabaenales cyanobacterium
AGGGGAGAAAATCCAAAATCCAAAATCCAAAAGCTAAAATCCGATGGGGGAGAAAATCCAAAATCCAAAATCCAAAATCCAAAATCCGATGGGGGAAATGGGGAGAGAAATCAAATCCAAAATCCAAAATCCAAAATCCAAAATCCCCACACCGGAACCTACCATGCTCTATATCCCTGCAGTTGGTTTGTCTACCAAAACGTTTTTCAAGCAGCGTTAACCTGCGAACAGTTTTCGCCGATTTGGGCGGGCAATTATCAGGAGACGAGCTATCCGATCGCCGTGTTTGAGTGGACGGCGTACAACCCGACTGATCAGTCCTTAAGGTTGAGCATTCTGCTGACCTGGCAAAACATGGCGGGTTGGTTCACCAATGCGAATAAATCCCCCGAGGTCCAGCGACGGGATGACGGCAGTCCATTTTATCAGTATCAGCCCCGGTTGGGTCAGAGCGAGGGAAATTTCAATCAGTGGGTTGATGACCCGGCTTATGCGGGGTGTCTGATGGACGGAGCGCGGATCGATCCGGAGAGCTGTCGAGAAGGAGAAGGACAGTGGGCCATTGCCGCCACTCATGTTTTCGACCATTCTGAGGTCAAAGACTCGGACATCGCAGTTTTTTATCATAATCGCTGGAATCCGGCCGGGGATGGAGCAGACATTTGGCGCACATTTGCTCGGGATGGCTCACTTCCCAGACAGGCTGATCAGAAACCGGCCGAGGCCGGTGAGCAGATTGGAGTCGCCCTGGCGCTCCGGTTCACCCTCCAACCCGGTGAAATTCGTCAGATTCCTTTTGTGCTGGCCTGGGATTTGCCCGTGACGGAGTTTGCCGCTGGGATTGAGTCATTTCGTCGCTACACCGATTTTTTTGGCCGCAATGGCCGTAATGCGTGGGCGATCGCAACCACAGCCCTCAATCATTACCAGACCTGGCGACAGCACATATGCCAGTGGCAACAGCCAATTCTGGAGCAGGCGGATTTGCCGAGCTGGTTCAAAATGGCGCTGTTTAATGAGCTATATGACCTGGCCAGTGGCGGAACCCTTTGGAGTGCAGCCAGCGATCGCGACCCCTTTGGCCAATTTGCTGTGCTGGAGTGCCTGGACTACCGCTGGTATGAAAGCCTTGATGTGCGTCTTTATGGCGGCTTTGGGTTACTGATGCTGTGGCCAGAACTCGAAAAAGCAGTGATTCGCGCATTCGCCAGAGCCATTCCGACTGCAGATGAGACCCCTCGCGTAATCGGTTACTACTACACTATCGGCGCCGAAAGTCCGATGGCGGCAAGGAAGGCGGCAGCCGCCACCCCACACGATCTCGGCGCTCCCAATGAGCATCCCTGGGAGAAAACCAACTACACCAGCTATCAGGACTGCAACCAGTGGAAAGATCTACCCAGCGACTTTGTCCTCCAGGTTTACCGCGCCTTCCTCTTGACCGGGGGGGACGATCTTGAATTTCTGGCGGACTGTTGGCCTGCGGTTGTCCAAACCCTCAATTATCTAAAAGCCTTTGACTACGATGGGGATGGCATTCCCGAAAACGGCGGCGCCCCGGACCAAACCTTCGACGACTGGCGACTCAAGGGGGTTAGTGCATATTGTGGCGGGTTGTGGTTAGCCGCATTGGAGGCAGCGATCGCCATCGGCCAAAGGCTCATTCAGTGTGAACAATCAGGAGCAGGACCAAAAGCCCTCTCCGCCCTCCGCCCTCCGCCCTCCGCCCTCCAAATCGCCATTTACCAAACCTGGTTAGACCAAGCCCGCCCAACCTATCAGCAAGAATTGTGGAATGGTCAATATTATCGCCTCGACACCTATAGCGGCTCTGATGTAGTGATGGCGGATCAACTCTGTGGTCAGTTTTTTGCGCGGCTTCTAGAACTGCCGGATATTGTCCCTGTTGACTGCGCCCAAGCAGCGCTAAGAAAAATCTACGACGTTTGCTTTATCCAGTTCAATCGGTATGCCGCCAGACACACTCAGCCGCAAACCCAAAAATTTGTCGGCGCTCAGGGGAATTTCAGAGCAGCCAGTTCAGGGGTTCGGATCGGCGCAGCCAATGGAGTCCGTCCCGACGGTTCTCCCCAAAACTCTGATGATACCCATCAATTGGAAGTATGGACAGGGATTAACTTTGGCCTAGCGGCATTTCTGGCGCAAATGGGAATGCCAGCTGAGGCGCTGGAGTTGACAGAAGCTGTAGTCAAACAAATCTATGAGCACGGACTACAATTCCGCACCCCAGAGGCCATTACAGCGATGGGAACGTTTCGAGCCTGCCACTACCTCCGGCCAATGGCGATTTGGGCGATTTACGGGGTAATCGTAGGTTTTGATTAAGCCGCTTCCAGCTTTGCCTCAACCAGTTCTTTCTGCTTCTCTAACTTCAAAGGCTCACTTACTTTAGCCGGGAGTATTAGGGGTTGAGCTGGGGCAGGAACCGTATAGCGCTCTGTCCATTTGATGGCGTGGAAAATTACGGACACTCCGATATATGAGAGACCGCCATAAACGGTAATGTCGATGAGCTTATCGATTAAATCCATAGGTCAACATTCTAATTACTATCGACTTCTGCTAATGATAGCTATGATAACTTAATCGCTAAACTGTAAAATTTCGGGTTTTAGGTTAAGAGGAGATCGCTAAATCCCTAATGTTTCGAACACCTGTTGCTCCACATCTAGAATCATTTGCACTTGCTTGGGTCCGGGTTTAACCCCCTTCATTTGTTCCCGCACCTTGAGGCAAGCTACGCTTAAAGCGTTTTGCGGATCAACACCACAAAATATATAAAAATCTTTAAGCGTCTTAATCAGTTGTGCTTTCATTACAAAATCCCTGAAAATTTATGGGCGAGCGCACCCATTCAGTGACCTTAAAGAACCTCTATGGAATATTCAAACCCAACCCCTCAATGATTATGCACCCCGTTACAAAAGCACATAAATTCTGGTAGGTAAACGTTGCTGTTCAGGTTCCTGATGGCAATGTCCACTTCGAAGCGGCACGATTCACGATTGCTCTCGTCCAATCCCAGGGAGTCCAAGCCGTTGTCCTGATAGCAGCGGTTAAGTGAGGTTGGTTATTCCTACAGGCTCTGGGGGGCTGTGGGCATCTTCTGGTTGCAGCTGTCTCTAGTTTATCAAGACTTAATAGCCTAAGGATTGGTTCCATAATATAGAAGCAATTTATGAATTGCTCTCAGGACATGGCGTAATCGAATTTCCCGAAAAAGGCTGAAACCCATCTATATAAATGGTTTAGAACCTTAGTAAGCAACTATGACAGGCAATGATGCAAAACTCGGGGCTGAATTTCTTTTGGCAGAGTTCAATGCTATTCAGCAACGAGCCATCCAAATTGAGCAGTCAAAATCAAGCAGTG
>JAKSDM010001521.1 GCA_022360135.1 Pseudanabaenales cyanobacterium
GGCTTGAGTCCTCCTTTACGGGATTGTGGGGTGGTGATTGGTTCCAGCCGGAGTCGCCAAGCAATCTGGGAGAGCCTGACTCAAACCCTTAAAGACAAGGGGAGTCTACCGCCTCATACCTGGTTAGAGACGCTACCCCACATGCCGGCGATCAACGCGGCTCGCCAGATTGGGGCCCAGAGCTTTGTTTTAGCGCCAATGGCGGCGTGCGCCACTGGACTGTGGGCGATCGCACAAGGGTTTGAACTGATTCAGGCTGGCCAATGTCAGCGAGTTCTAGCTGGGGCTGTAGAAGCGCCCATTACCCCCTTGACCCTTGCCGGTTTTGAGAAAATGGGCGCTCTCGCCCGAACCGGATGCTATCCCTTTGATCTCGCCCGAGAAGGATTAGTGCTAGGCGAAGGTGCGGCTGTCATGGTGATGGAATCAGCTGAGTTAGCAGCCCAGCGATCGGCCCCTGTCTACGGAAAAATTCTAGGATTTGGTCTGACGGCTGACGGTTATCACCTCAGCACGCCCGATCCGACCCGACGCAGTGGCGGCGCGGCCATAAGACATTGTCTAGAACGAAGTGGGCTTCCCCCAGAAGCGGTGGACTGCATCCATACCCATGGCACCAGCACAACTCTAAATGACTTGAATGAGGCTCAGTTGATTCAGCAACTATTTCCCCAAATAATGCCCATCAGTTCAACTAAGGGAGCCACCGGACATACCTTAGGCGCCTCTGGCGCAATTGGCGTTGCTTTTTGCCTGTTAGCTTTACAACGTCAGGTCTTACCCCCCTGTGTCGGGCTCAGCAGGTCTGAATTTGACTTGAACTTTGTCAGAGTCGCCCAACCTTGGCAAGGCAGGTCAGTCCTCTGTTTTAGTTTTGGATTTGGGGGACAAAATGCAGTGGTCGCTCTGGGGAGATCTGGATAGGTTAAGCAGACTTTTCACCGCATCTTCGGATAAAGACTGGGGGTAGGGTATAGGGGGTAGGGAGTAGGGTTTTAAGTCCATGGCCGCTTGCCAACCCCTTAATCCTTGATAAAACTTGATTGAAGATTCCCCATCAACTCAGTATTGCTATCCCTGTCCCCTACACCCTATACCCCACACCCCTACCCCTTAAGCCGCCCTTGCCAAACGCCGCGTATTCTCCACCAAACTTTCGGCAAATTTATCGAACCGCTCAGCCAATTTTTCATCCATCAGTTCGCCCTGTGGGTCAAAGGCTTGCCAGGCTTGGCCAATAGCAATTTGTTCTGGAATCACCCAGGCGTGAACCCAGCGCATGATGAGACGCAAATCATTTAGAGCATTACTATTGGACTGTCCCCCCAGAACGCTAATCAATCCCGTCACCTTATCTGAGAGCTGATCGAAACTCATCAGATCTAAGGCGTTCTTCAGCACTCCGCTGACACCGCCATGATACTCTGGGGTCGCCAGAACAAGTCCATCCGCCTCCATCACCGTTTTGCGGAGGCAATCAACATCCGGATAATCAGGATACTCCTGAGACCCATTGCAAAAGGGTAGCTCCAGTTTGCGAAGATCGAGAATCGCGACCTCCGCTCCGAGCGCTTCAACCCTCTTTACAGCTTGTTTTAGGGCTTGCTGGCTAGCGGAATGCTCCCGCAAGCTGCCGCCTATTCCAACAATCTTAACCATGGTTCTTCACTTCCAAAGCTGACTAAATAATTCCAATCTGAACAGATGAACCTGAAATGAAACAGGAGGGAAATTTTTTAAAATAGAATAAAGCGAACTCGTTATGAGTTTGATTTTAGCATAATCCAGTTCGGCTCTACTCCGATTAGGAGGCTCCCCTCAAGCCAAGGATTTGAGTAGACAGGAGAGATTAGAATGGGAGATCGAGCCCTAACTCATTACTTACGCCTGCCCTCTCAAGCCGCAGGCTGAATGGTTATCAGCCCATAACTGTTATCAGTGCAGTTTCAAACTTGAGGGTTAGACTAGTCATTGGACACTTGAAGTGATTTACCTCTGCCATGATTAAGCGTTCTTGCAAGCAGATCCAAAAAGAACAAAAAGCTACCTTTGGGGTAGTAACGACTGGTCTATTGACGGCAGGTTGGATTCTCTTGCAGAACTTATCTCCCTTACCTGCAGCCCTGGCTCAATCGGAAGATAAAGAACTTTCCTATAGCAAACTCATTGAGAAGATCGAGCAAGGTCAGGTCAGAGAGGTCGATATTTATCCGGCAAGACGACTTGCTGAAGTGCGTTTAGAGGGCCAGACTGAGAAAGACACGCCTTATCGAGTGATGTTGTTTGCAGGCGATCGCAACACCGAATTGCTCCGCCGCCTGCAGAAGAACGAGGTGGATTTTAGTGTCGCCGATTCAACTGGTAATGGCGCCTTGACCGGGTTGGCGATCAATTCACTGCTGGCGTTGATTCTGATTGTGGTATTGCTGATGATCCTACGTCGCTCTGTCAATGCCTCTGGCAATGCCATGAATTTTGGCCGATCCAGAGCCCGCTTCCAAATGGAGGCCAAGACTGGCGTCATGTTCGATGATGTGGCGGGCATCGATGAAGCTAAAGAAGAACTCCAGGAAGTAGTCTCCTTTCTGAAAAAGCCAGAGAAGTTCACAGCGGTAGGGGCGAAGATTCCTAAAGGGGTTCTCCTGATTGGCCCCCCTGGCACCGGTAAAACATTACTGGCTAAGGCGATCGCGGGTGAAGCAGGGGTTCCTTTTTTCAGCATTTCCGGTTCTGAATTTGTAGAAATGTTTGTGGGAGTTGGCGCTTCCCGGGTTCGAGACCTCTTCAAAAAAGCCAAAGATAGTGCTCCGTGCATCGTATTTATTGACGAGATTGATGCGGTTGGTCGTCAACGAGGGACCGGGATTGGCGGCGGCAACGATGAGCGAGAGCAGACCCTTAATCAACTGCTGACAGAGATGGATGGCTTTGAGGGCAATAGCGGCATCATCATCATCGCCGCCACTAACCGACCGGATGTGCTAGACGCCGCCCTACTGAGACCGGGCCGATTTGACCGGCAGGTGATTGTCGATTTGCCCACTTATAAAGGGCGCCTGGGAATTTTGGAAGTGCATGCGCGGGATAAAAAAATTGCCCCTGAGGTTTCTTTAGAAGCGATCGCTCACCGTACACCTGGATTCTCTGGGGCTGAACTCGCCAACCTCCTAAACGAATCGGCGATCCTGACCGCTCGCCGTCGCAAGGAGGCAATCACCATGTTGGAAGTCAATGACGCAATTGATCGGCTAACGATTGGTCTAACTCTGACCCCCCTGCTCGACAGTAAAAAGAAACGA
>JAKSDM010000990.1 GCA_022360135.1 Pseudanabaenales cyanobacterium
CCGGGACGGCCGCCCAGCGCTGGGGTCTCACCGCTGGGCGACTGAGGCTTTCCACAAAGTTGGGTTGGTCTTTGGCCCAGGCCAGCCGTTGGCGAATGGTTTCTTTACTCTGCGCATCCAAAGGTTCAGACTGGGGCGCTTTCTCGGTATAGGGGAAATAAGACTCTTCTTCGGTGTCGCTGTCAAAGGGGTCTGGTGCAAACAGCGGGGGTTTCTCTTCGGCGGGGGAATGCCTGTCGGCGTATCTGTAGAGTCGTCTATATCCCATGTTGCATCTCACCTGAAATTCATATCGATTAGCGTTATTTGCGTTGTGCAGCGCAATAGCCTTTCCTTGACTGACAATATCAAACCCTGGCTCATGTGTTGCAAATTTTAATCAGACTCAACAGAATCAGTCCCTTGGGCGCGCATTGCACAGACAGATCCAAGGCCGCAGGCGTATATTACAGAGACCTGTGAACCATTAAAACCGTTTCTATACCTGTATGGGTAGCCGATAAGCGCATATTTTGCGGGAGGTCAAGATGATGTCTGACATTGAAGTCTATTTGGATGCCTATTACCAAACCGGGCGATTTTCAGGAAACGTGCTGGCGGCCCGTGGGGAAGAGGTGCTGTTCGCCCGGGGTTATGGATTGGCCAATCGAGAGCATGGGGTTCCTAACACCCTCGCAACTAAGTTTCGCTTAGGGTCGATTACTAAGCAGTTCACGGCGGTCGCTATCCTGCAGCTGCAGGATCGAGGGTTATTGAGCGTTCACGCCCCGATCGCCGCCTATCTGCCAGACTATCCTCAGGGCGATCGCCTGACGCTCCATCATCTCTTAACCCACACCGCCGGTCTGCCCAACTATACAAATAGTCAGCTCTTTCCCGATTTCAACCGCTGGATGCGATTACCCACAACTTTAGACGACCTCGTGGCTCGATTTAAGCACCGGCCCCTGGAGTTTGAGCCAGGCGCAAAATACCGCTACAGCAATTCCGGCTACGTCTTACTCACCCAGGTGATCGAGCATGTTTCCGGGCAGGCTTACGCTGACTATCTAGAGGCGAATCTTTTCCAACCCTTGGGCATGGTCAATTCGGGTTATCAAATTCCGGAAAAAATTATCCCGCACATGGCCGATGGCTATGTGTTTCTGGGAAACAACACCTATGAACGGGCCGAACCGGTTGATATGAGCACGCCCCAGGGAGCAGGCGGGGCATACTCCACGATTACAGATTTGTTGATTTGGACTCAATGGCTACACCGTCCAAAGGGGGATCCCGCCCCGCCAATTTTGAGCGCTGAGGCGATCGCCGCCCTCATCACCCCAATGACGCCCATTTCCCCAGATGACGCCCCGGACAGTTTCTATGGCTATGGTCTCTGGATCGATCGCCATCTAGCCCGACAACGGATCAGTCATGGCGGCGGCATCAACGGTTTCGTCACCATGCTCACCCACTATCCTGAGGAGGCGCTGACAATTGCGGTGCTGGCCAACTTTTTCACGGTCAATGCGGCGGCGATCGCCAGAGATTTGGCGGCGATCGTCTTTGGAGAACCATACCAATTACCCAAGCAACATCAAATCGCCAACGTTGATCCAGCGATTTATCCCAGATATATAGGCGTCTATAAACTGCGCCTTGGCCAACACCTGGCCCAACAGGACTTCAAAATCACTGTTGAGTCAGACCAACTAATGGGACAGTTTATGGGACAAAATCCTTTTGTGCTGTATCCCATTTCAGAAACAGAATTTTTTGATGCAGTGTTGGATTTCACCTTCAAGTTTAATCAGGCAGAAGATGGCTCGATTCATGGCCTGACGGTAAATCAAGGGGGGCAAGAACGATTTGCTCCCAGAGTCGATTCAGTCGATTCTTCGATTTAGATCTGCTGACCCAAATTGCTGCACAGCGCCGCCATTCTGCTGCACTACATGGGTCAGTTCGTGGGCCAATAACTCCTGTCCGCCTCGGTTTCCGGGTTGATACTCCCCCTGCCGAAAGAAAATATCCTGCCCGGTTGTAAACGCCCGGGCCTGGATCGATTGATTCAATCCGTCCGACCGAGAATCTGTGTGTACCCTGACCCCACTAAAATCTGCCCCAAACGCCTGCTCCATCGAGCTGCGCACTTCATCCCTTAACGGTTGACCCTGCCCCCGGGCCATTTCCAGCGAAGACTCCAAATTTGCGGAGGCCGTCCCTCCCCCATCCACTTTCCGCTGCGCCAGCGGTTTCATCTGGAGTTCTTCGTCTTCCTCCTCAGGCAGCGCTTGCCGTTGGATAGCCTGCGCCAGCGGTTTCATCCGCAGTTCGTCTTCCTCTTCAAGTGATGCTTGCCGTTGGATGGATTTCTGCTGGACTTGAGGGGAGTTGAGCCGGTCCACAATTTGTGCGGCGACTTGATCGGCCTCTTGTTCGTACTTGTCGTCTGGCTCTGCGATCGCGAGCTTGGCCTGAATATTCAGCGTTCGCATCATGCCAGCGTCGATCTGGTGCATGCGGGCGATCTGCTCCGGCGTGGGAGACGGGTCTGGCTCCAGAGACGAGGTCACAAACGGATGGGCGTCCGGCAACTGGTTGCCGGGGTCAAAGTCATGGGTGGAGTGGGAGACTCTAGTGCGGCGATAGGAAGAAGATTTACTCATGGCCAAGAGACCTCATGGCAAAGGGACTTGCAAGCTCAGACCTTGCCTTAAACCTTAAATGAGAATCGCCCCGATTTTAGCATGAGACTGCGATTTTCTCCTCAACCCCAAGGGGCGATCGCGCCCCCTCCGCCAACCGAGGCGAATAAAGAATTTGGTAGAATTTGGCAAAACTTCCTAACCATCCTTAGCCTATGGCCTTCCAGTCAGTTGATCCCGCTAGCGCTGCAGCAGCGCCTCTACGCCTAGACCGTGATCGAAAGGAAACCAACTTTTACTATTTTGCCTATGGTTCCTGCATGTGTCCGGTGGATTTGAAGCGATCCTTAGGCGAAAAGACCCATCACTATGTCATTGGCGCAGCTGTCTTGAAAGGGTACCGCTTAGGGTTCTATCGGCGCTCTCGTCGGCGCCAATGCGGTGTCTTGGATGTGGTTAAGGATCCCACCATGTCTGTTCATGGCGTCCTCTACCAACTGCCTTGGCGACTGAGCGATCGGCTTGACGCTCGCGAAGAAGGGTATAACCGCGAGACCGTAGAGGTGGAATGCCGGGGAAACCGCTACCACTGCACCCGCACCTATTCGGTGATGAAAAAATTGACCCAAGAACTGGCTCCGAATGATTGGTATTTCAATGTGGTGCTCCGAGGAGCCCTTACCTGCGGTCTACCTGAACCATACTGCTGGCGACTCTTTCACCATATGCGCCAACTCCAGCAGCAGACATGGCGAGAACATATCGCTATTAGCGATTATCTGGAAAGTCAAGTAAGCTAATAGACAAAACCATGGCGAACCAACAAGCGGCGCAATCCTTAACTTTACTGTTGGGTGTCTCTCTGTTGCTAGGGTCCTGTGGCTCTGAGCCCAGAAAGGGGGCGGACACAGAAATTCAACCAGGCGGCAAAGTGACCATTCTCGGCACGCTGATTGGCGTGGGGGAGGAAAAGCTGAAAAAAGCGATCGCCCCTTTCACTGCAGCAACCGGGATTGAGGTGGCGTATGAAGGAACCGATGCCTTTACCACCCTTGTGCCAGTGCGAGTGGACGCTGGAAACACTCCCGACATTGCCTTATTCCCTCAGCCCGGTTTGATGATTGACTTCGCCCGAGAAGGGAAAATGATTCCCCTCGACACCTTTCTCGATCGCGCCCAGCTGCTAGACGCCTATTCTGAGTATTGGCTTGATCTGGTGAGCCTTGAAGGCCATCGCTACGGCATTTGGATTAGGGCGTCTGTCAAGAGCCTAGTTTGGTACAGTCCGGCTGCGTTTGCAGCATCTGGATACGCCATTCCCAACACTTGGGATGAATTGCAGGCATTGACAGACCAGATTGTGTCCGATGGCGGCGTACCCTGGTGCTTGGGGATGGAAAACGGCAAAGCGACAGGCTGGGTCGGCACCGACTGGGTCGAAGATATTTTGCTCCGCACCGCAGGGCCAGACGTGTATGACCAATGGGTGCGTCACGAAATCGCCTTCACCCATCCTGCGGTCAAGGCCGCCGTCGAGCAGTTTGGTAAAATCGCCCTCAATCCAGATTATGTCCTGGGTGGAGTCACAAGTGTGATCAGCTCGCCTTTTATTGACTCTCCCAGACCCTTGTTTGACAACCCGCCGGGATGCTACCTGCATCGTCAGGCAAACTTTATCACTGCTTTTTTCCCTGAAGATGTGGAATTAGGCAAAGATGTCAACATCTTTCCGTTACCGCCAATCGAACCAGGGCAAGGCTCCCCCCTATTAGTGGGCGGAATTGTTTTCGGCATGATGAATGATACCCCCGAGGCGCGCGCATTGATGGCCTATCTGGCGACTCCACAACCGCATACAATCTGGGCGGGATTGGGCAGTTACATCTCACCCCATCGTCAGGTGAGCTTAGCGGCTTACCCCGATGAAATCACCCGTCGTCAGGCCGAAATTCTGGCGAATGCAGATGTCATTCGCTTCGATGGCTCTGATCTGATGCCAGGGGCCGTAGGTACTGGCGCATTTTGGTCGGGGATGGTGGATTACGTCGGGGGACAAGATGTAGATACTGTTTTGGCG
>JAKSDM010000861.1 GCA_022360135.1 Pseudanabaenales cyanobacterium
GTTCATGCACGAATTAATCTGGCTGACGACAACGCTTAAACATGGTCGAGAAATGTTTCCCTATGAATAAACTATGAGGCTTGGTGTTGCTGAACAGAGGGATAAATGGGTTTATTGCGGCGCCTCATTCGCCCACTCTACGAGAAGAGCAAGCTCTACACCCTAAATCCCTCTCCCCGAGGGCTACTGTGTACCCAGATCTCGACTCTGACTTGTGTATACACGGTAGCCCCAAGGGAGAGGGACTTTGAATTCCGGATCCCTTCTCCCAAGGAGAAGGGTGGGGAATGAAGGCGGTTTATCCCAGTATTCAGCAATGCCTTACGCTCAGCTTCTGCACCAATAATCCAAAATCTAAAATCCAAAATCTAAAATCCAAAATCCAAAATTCGCCCCCTTTGAATAAACCATGACGCTCCGTTTCTACACCGATACTGGCATTGAAGTTCCGGCTGTCACCACTGAACAAATGATTGAAGTGGACCGGGTGGCGATGGCGGAAACCGGACCGAATCTATTTCAGATGATGGAGAATGCGGGACGCAACCTAGCTCTGCAAGCGATCGCATGTCTGGGCGACAACTGGCGACAAGCCCACATTGTAGTCCTGGCAGGCAACGGCGGCAATGGCGGCGGCGGTATTTGCGCCGCCCGTCATCTGGCCAACCGAGGCGCTAACGTATCCCTTTGCCTCTCCTCCCCCAACCGCCTCAAAGACATCCCTAAATGGCAACACCACATCTTCCAATCCACCCCAGGTAAAGAAATCGAAATCACCGCCCTCAAAGCCCGTTATAAACCCGTCGATCTAATCCTGGACGCCATTATCGGCTACAGCCTGCAAGCCGCCCCCCGAGGCGCCGCCCTGGAACTAATCCAATGGGCCAACAACACCAACTCCCCCATCCTCTCCCTAGACACCCCCTCCGGCGTCGATTCAACCTCCGGCGAAACCCCAGGCGACTCCATCCACCCCTACTGGACCCTAACCCTAGCCCTGCCCAAAAC
>JAKSDM010001402.1 GCA_022360135.1 Pseudanabaenales cyanobacterium
GGCAACTTCTTCGGGGTTGGGCAATCGCCCTAACCGCTGCATCAGAATTACAGTTGCTGGATCTCCAGGCGCTAAATAAATCAGCTCAAACGTGAGGAAACTAGTTAGCATCAGCACTAAGACCGAGCCAAGCAGACGCTTTAGGAGGAACCTGACCATCTTGCTGAGTAAGGATGAAGGATTAGAGCAACTATCATTGGACTTTACTGGAAAATAATCACTCGAAGCTTCATCTCCCAACCGCGTAGGTTGTTTATGATTCTGTTTTTGTTACGCCTTGCAGATCGAGTTCGTACTCTGTTCCAGCCAGGTCGAATCCTTGCACTCCTTTATTAAGGGCGTAAACTCGTTGCGAGAAAAGAACTGGGATGGCGACAGCCTTCTCATCTAAGTATTGCCAGATTTTGGTGTATTGAGTTTTACGATCGCCGTCGTCTGTGGTTTTGAGCACCTGATCAATCATGCGATCGAGTTCCGCATCCGCATAAAACCCGCCATGGTCACTGCCTTCCCCGGTGGAAGAGAACAGATCCTTCAGGCTTGAGTGCGGATCATAGGGAGCGCCATAGGTAACGCCAATGGTCATGTCAAAATCACCGCTTTCCAGAGCATCGGCGCGTCCACCGCTATTGACTTGGCGAATCTGCAGCTCAATGCCAACCTGTTTGAGTTCAGCTTGCACCACTTCCGTCATTGACTTTGCTTGCGGAAAGAGTTCAGTGTCAATCATTATCGTCAGTTGCAGGGGGGCGCCATCCTTAATCAGAGCGCCATTGTCGCCTGCTACCCATCCGGCTTCTTGCAATAAGGCTCTGGCTTGGTCTGGATTATAAGTGTATAGATTAGCGTCGGGATAAGTGACGTAGGGAATGTTGGGGGTAAAAAATCCTTGGGCGGGGTTAGCCAGGTTATTAAACACTTGACGACTAATGGCGTCGCGATCAATGGCGTAATTCAGGGCTCGGCGCACGCGCACGTCATCGAAAGGCGATCGACGATAATTCATCTGGATCAGGTAAGTTGTGGTTCCATCCGCCGTCAGCACCTCCACATCTGGATTGTTCTGCAATGTGGAAATGCTCTCTACCGGAATCCCACCGAGGTACTTACCGCCAATCAGATCGACTTCTTGGCTGATCAGAGCCGCGACCCGTGTCTGGGGGTCGGGGATGACATCAAGGACAACCTGGCTCAGTGTAGGTTGTTCGCCCCAATAGGTTTCGCTGGGGGTGAGAACGAGTTTCTGATCGGGAGTATAGTCCGCCACCTTCCAGGGACCGGTTCCAACTGGCTGGGTAAATTTCCCTTGACCATCCATCGCTTTCGGACTCAGAAAACGCACCGGCCGCACTAGGGTTAGCTCTTGTAGAGTTGCATAGTATGGCTCTTTCATGCGCAACACGAGTGTGTTCGAGTCAGGCGTTTCGATCGCAGCAATTTGGGTAGACACTGGCAACCAATCGTGATCAGCTACGTTTACCCATTGCTGAAGGTTCCATTTCGCCGCTTCGGCGTTAAATGGCGTTCCATCCTGAAAGGCGACTCCCTGCCGCAGCTTGAACGTCCAGGTCAAATTATCATCAGAGGCTTGCCATGATTCCGCCAGGACAGGCTGAATACCGCCATCGTCGGCATAGCGTACGAGGGGTTCATAAATCATCGCCAGGGCGACAAAACTATGGGCGTCATAGGTGTGAGGGTTGAGTACACCCACATCTTCACCGATCGCAACGGTAAAGGTTTGCTCAATGCCGGTAGCAGGTGAGGTAGGGGAAGATAGCTGACCTGTTTTCGGACTGCAGGCGATCGTTAGCGCCAAAACCACCAGATTCAGAGCCAAAAAACTGAGTACTCGACGTGAAACTCGGAACACAGGCTTTCTCTCCTAATCAACCGCAAACACCCTTTATTTTTGCACTCTCAATGGCTATCTTTCCTCACTCGCTCCGCCGTATTCATAAGCCGTAAAGTCTGACCGTTTGTCTTTTGACATTCATGACTGTTACCTGTAGAATGCCTACACTTTTTACCTTGATCCTATGTGTTCTCGGATGCAATATCTGTAATGCAATATCTGTCAGAGTAGAACTTTGCGGTATTTGCTGAGCCACAGTCGTCATTACCTTGCAAAACGCGCGTTTTAGATCATCCTCCTGAGCTGACTGAGTCAACTTTTTTGGCAAGCATCTTGAGTCAAGACTGAAGGTTGGCCAACCGATCCTGCCCTAGAGGGAGGCGCCAACAACAAACGAACAAGGGCCATTTGGTAGTATCTCTCTACTTCTGGCGGCTGAAACCTGCATTGTTACATCACGACTCTAAGGGGTTACAAAAAAGTGTCAAGTCGATTGCAAGGTCAACTGGCTGCTTAATGGGCTTAAGTGAACACTACCGGTCAAACTAGAATATCTACCACCCGGTTGTAACCCTGTGGGCGTTTCTCTCCCAAGTCCTGGAACCAGACAAGAGTATGCATAAGGCGGTCAGTCGCATCATCGCTTGGGTCAGCGCCGCTGAAGCCAAAACCTTCTTCAGACACTGGAGCCTATAGCAAGGCCCGCAGCCGCCTTCCAGAGCGGGTGTTAAAGCGATTGTTTATGAAGAGTGCTAGCGGCATTGAAGAGCAAGTCACCGAATCAGACTTTTGGTGTGGTCTTCGGGTACGGGCGATGGCTGGGACTTCAGTGATTATGAGTGACACTGCCGAGAATCAGGCGGTCTATCCCCAGCATTCCAATCAACGAGAAGGTTGCGGCTTTCCCATCGCCAAGCTGGTGGTGATGTTTTCATTGTGTACCGGAGCGGTCTTAGATTTGATGATTGCTCCGTTTAACACCAGTGAAGTTCTGGCTCGCGAGCTTTACAAGCATCTGCAACCGGGGGATGTGACCTTGGCTGACTCCGCCTTGGGCTCCTTTGCCGATATGGTGCTGGTGCAGAAGGCTGGAGTTGAAAGTGATTGCCGAAGAGCTTGTGCCTTTGCGTCCAAATCGGGTTGAACCCAGAGTGAAAAAACTCCGTATACGTCGACAGCTTCAACACTTACCATTCTAGGGGTATGATTCTCTCATGGACCTCAACCATAAATGTGTCCAGCTCTTTGGGGAAGCAGTTTCACAGCGGCC
>JAKSDM010000023.1 GCA_022360135.1 Pseudanabaenales cyanobacterium
CTCGATAGCTTGAAGTAACTCTCCTGGTTCAATTTCGGGAGAAATCAGGGACATCTCTCTCAGCTGCATGGTTATAGTTGCATCCTTGATGGGGGTAACTGACAATTTACCTTATTATGGGCTTAACCGAACAGTATTGGGCTCTGCCTGGGAACCCGCTCAGAGGCTCTGCCTACCATAGTCGTCGCTAGTCTCTTGGAGACAGAACCTCCCATTGATGTGGATAATTTTGGTGGTTGGCAGAATGCTTAGCGTAACGTCAGCAGCCGTGCTTCTAGGTCTTCCCAGGCTTTTCGGGAGACCCGGACGGCTGATTCTTTACAGCGGATCAGGAGTTCGTTGGAATAGAGATAATTCTGGAGTGTTTTGGCTTCTGCCAATGAGAAAATAAGGGCGTTTTTGTCAAGTTCTAATGCTTCTAGCCAAGTGGATTCAAGCTGGTTTAACCATTTGCGCCATTGCTCAGAAGAATTATCCATTCCAGGAATCGACTTTTGTAGTTGAGATAGCTGAGAGAGTAATTCCTCTAATTTTGTGAGTGTGAAAAACTGAGACGGTATCAAAGTATTCAAAATGGCGATGGCGCTTGCGATGTCGATAGCGATAGCTCTGTCAGTAGCGATGCCTTTATCGATAGCGACAGCTCTGGTTGTAACTCTGATTCTGATACTGGAGATGGTGCTTGCGATGCCGATGGCGTTAGCGTTGGTTCTATCAATATCGATGGCAATGGCAAAAGCACTAACTCTAGCTCTGTCGATGTCGATGACTCTAGCTCTGTCGATGTCGGTGGCTATGTCAATGGCGCTGGCACTGGCGATTGCTAGCGCCGTAGCTCTTTTAGCGATGGGGCTGACAGTCTCCGTAGTAGTGTCTGTGAAAGTATCGGCCCACTTTATCAAGGCGCACACCTTTGGGTGCTTAGCAATATAAGTCCGTGATTGTTGGTCAATGGCGACCAACAACTCAAGAACATCGTCTTCCATTAACCCTGCTACTAACAAGAAAACTTCTCGCCAACGGTTATCGGTTAAATGATGAGTTACCAAGTCATATACCCGTCGCTTTTTAGCAATGTAGAGGGCAGTGAGATATTCTTGCAAAGTCAGATGGGAGAATGAGTAAGTATCCTTGGCTCGTTCGACTAAAATGCCTTGCTGCACTTCAATTGCATTGAGAATCGCCCTCCCATCAAGATATTTCGGCGCATCAAGGGTATCAGTCAAAAATTCAGCAATGCGATCGATAATGTTGTCTTTAGAAAAAAAGAGTTGATCTTGCTCGAAGCCGTCATGGGCAATCTCCGCCAGCATTAACTTCTCCAACCCAGGATGAAACCCCTTATAAATCGGATCGCGCTCTAGTCGCTTCTGAGCTGCCCACTCGCTCAGCAAAATATCCAAAGCCTTTTCATAGAGAGTGCTACGGACATTGGGTATTGCCTGTTGCCGGTCATAAATCAAGCAGAGAAACGTCAGCAGCAATGGGGTCTGGGCTAGTTCTTTGGTCGCTTTGTTCTCGTCTTGTTTCAGGAGTTCCCAATACGTCTGAGCGGTTTCCTCTCGTTGGTCCAGCTCAGAACTAAACCAGTGCTGGATAAACTGCTCAATCTGTTCGTCGTCAAACTCAGGGATGGCGACATCGGAAAAATGCTGAAAACTAACATTGTAAGCGGCGATGCGGCAGGAGGAGACAAAGGCGTTTTTGTCATACTGATCAACGAAATCTTCAATATGCTCGATCACCCGATTGAAGTTACGCGTCGGGACTTCATCCAATCCATCCAGCAGCACCAGCAGTTTGCCTTGATCGAGCATGAAAGCTGTAAAATCCGCTGCTGCCGGGAAGCCACAGGTCTCGAATTCTTTGGCGATCGCACCTTTCAGATCTAGGGTTTCTCCCTTAAACTCCTTCAGCTCAATGAACACCGGAACGCACTTACGCTTAATTTGCCCCTCTCTCTTCAGCGCTTCCAGGCCCAGCTTTCGTAGGAATGTGGATTTCCCCACTCCCGGACCTCCTAGCACCATCAAATACTGATTTTGGTTGGCAATCTCCATCCCATCCAAACGTTCATCACTTCCCACCTGAAAACTCCGTTTACCAGCCTCTCGGTAAGCCTCTTCCAGGGCATCTGGTGTAGAAAAGGAGCGAATGCTCCGGTCGTCCAGCAGCTTGACACGAGTATAGATGGACTCAAGAGGTATGGGTTCTTTCATGAGTCCTGGAAAAATCTTAATTTGACCATGCCTTAGCAGATAACGTTGATGGTATTGTTGCGCAGCTTTGATTATCAGTCTCCTGAGTTCTGCTTGCTTTGATTTCTCCTTGGTCTGCTCCCGAATGTTCATTACTTGGTCATTCAAGGAGGTAGCCCATAGTTTCTCAAATATCGGAATAACAACATTTGCGACTCGCCCGGAAACAAAAGTTCCTACAGGGAACGGTTTTTCAAGCTCGATTTTTCGGTCAAATCTAGCGGAGCGAACACCTGGTAAATCTAGTGCATTTAGAAGTTGACTGGCTGTTGTCTCGATCACAACAACACCACTGACATCTCCACCATGGACTTCAATTGAACGAGATCTCAATTCCTCAATGGTTCTACCAACTGTTGTATTTGCTAGATATTGTTGGCGATGTGCAATCAGAGCCTCCCTATAAGCCTTACGCGATGGAAATTGTGAGGGCATAAGATCTGGGGTATTTGGCATATCTGCAGTTTTCTCGTCTCCATTCCCCAAAGTCATCACAACTCGCAACGAATCGTCTTCAGAAGCTCGACTCAATTCTTTCCGAAGTAATTCGTCAGTTTTGGCTCTTTGTGTTGGGGTTAACTGCACAGAATCACCTACATTTGAATCAGACCATTACCTTGCCGATCTCTGGGTTGGCCCAAATTTTTACAGTTACCAAGCAGCTCTTCCCTTAAGTCAGTTACCGTAATATCAGGATATCTTTCCAGCCATAAAGCTGCTATGCCTGATACGATAGGCGCTGCCATGGATGTCCCATTCCAGGCTTCATATCCCCCTTTAGTCACAGATGAATAGACCTGTTCTCCAGGCGCAACCAGATCAGGAACTGTGTAGATATGATTTTCAACAAATAGTGTCCCACCTCCACTAAACCCAGCAACTTTTTCTCTGGCATTGCTAGCGCCAACTGAGATGACGCTCCTGTAATTACCTGGGCTGCAAGTAATGTCACGTCCATCATTCCCAACAGCACAAACAGGTAAAACTCCAACCTTTAATAGACCTCTAATCACGTCATCCATTTCTGGCAAATATCCTGTGATACCTGCGGAAATATTGACTATCTGAATTTCTGGCTGATTCGCAGCCCAATCTAAGGCCAATACAAAAGTAGCAAGGCTACCGCGCGTCCTTTCGGCAGCATTACGCCACTAACCAAAGACGAATCAGGTGCAATCCCAATTTTTTGGCCGCAAATCAATCCCGCCACATGAGTTCCATGGCCCTCTGAATCTAGGGAGATAGGTTGGTGAGTTACTTTCCCTGTCTCTAAATCAAACTCGCAGGAAGCATCGATTTTCCCCCTTAAAGCTGGATGGCTTGAGTCTACGCCAGTATCTAAGATTGCAACAGTAACGCCTTTTCCAGATACGTCCTGAACATTATTGTGTGCTATTGCATCTAAATGCCAGAGACTCTTTTTATCCAGCTCCTCTTCTTGCTTGAAGCTAGCCGTTACTCTAGCGGGTTGAATTAGCTGAATAGGCTGATCTTTAAGTACTTGGGCTTTGGGTAATTCCTGACTAATTTTTTCGGCTTCATCATCGGACATTATGACTACCTGGGCGCCTGTTACACTTAGCAAGTCAGGATTACTCAAAAAAGTAATTTGTTCATGCCCTTGTACATCTCTCATCCAGTGAGAAATTTCTTGAGAAGCTAGATCCTCCTGATACAGGTGAGATACTTCATTCAATTGCCGCTGCCGTGTTTCTGCTGTGAACCGCGTGGTTATTGTATCTAGATTGCGAGAAACCTTATTCTCTTTGGGAAAGATAATATAGACAGGCATGACAATTTAATAGCATAGTCAGCTCTTTCATCTTATATGCATAGTATCAAAAGCCTACGAGGCGCCTACAAAAATCACACTACATAGCCTAAACGGAATTGGGGTTCCTATGCTGGAAAGAATCATTGATGTCCTGCTCAAAGTTTCGGGAGCTGAAGAGAAGGTCAGACGCAATGAACGGGTGCTTCGCATCCTGAAGCAGTTCAACCTGGACCCGGAGCATCCGCCGTCAGACTTTAGCGATGTTTATGCCTACGCCCTGGTGGAATATGCGTTTGATGAAGGGGGCGATCGCAAACCCGAGCCGCTAATCAAGCTATTCCGCACCGAAGCCGCCAAGCAGTTGTTTCGCCAAGCCTTTGAGCACAACGCTCCCCGGGAATGGCTGAGCCAGGGGGAAGCCCTGATCGCCCGCAGCGACCTGGGTCGCGACCTGCGACGGTTTGATATTGACCTGGCGCGAGAACTGGCCAGCTTCGCCGGGTATTTCCTCCAAATTACGCGTCAAAGCCGCACCCCCAAAGAAACCCTCGCCGCCCAGCAAGTCAACAGCTTACGGCGGCAGATGCAAGCGCTGCAAACCCAGATTAAACAACTGCCGCTGACCGAACTCCACCAAACCGTCAACCCACTCACTGGCCAAACTCAGCCCGCCTTATCCCCCACCGCTGGGACGGAACAAACCTGCCGAGCCGCGCCCTTGGCCCAGCAACTGACGGACTGGTTCGAGGTGTTGGGCTATGACCGGGAGTCTCACAACCTCTGGACGGAAAACACCTTTGAGTGGATAATCACGATTCCGGTGCGCA
>JAKSDM010001487.1 GCA_022360135.1 Pseudanabaenales cyanobacterium
AATGCGTTGATTCTGATCAGTGTCTGCAATCACAGGCGGACCGATCATGAGAACCGGATACTGTTGTTTCGCCTTGCCCAATATCCTTCGGGCGCAGGCTACGGACGCTTCAACATTCACCCTGAGTTTGTCATCTTCCAGCGTGGTGTCATTGACGCCGAAAGAGAAGACCAAGCGGCGATCGCACTCTATCGGCAATCGACACGTCACTTCCCTCCGCCATCGTTGCTCAATCTGCAAACTTGTTTCTCGCCGCACCCCCAAGTTGTAAATCGTCAAATCCCATTCTTGGCCTCGCATGGCTTGACCCACCCGACCCACCCACCCGAGACAATCTGGGTCTCCGGTCCCATGCACCATCGAGTCGCCAATAAAGCAAACCCGAATATCTTGAGTACATTTTGACATGATGTATCTATGAAAATAAGGCGAAACATTGGGAGCATTGGGGTTCTCCAAGTTGATTAGACAAGCTATTGACTTCAGTTAATATGTTAGGAGTTGTCACCATCCTCTGGAAGTTTTTCAAAATTCCCAACAGTAGATCCATAGTCTTCTGATATAAATTGATTAGTTCGCTTAAACTTTGATATACGTTCTCGATTGACTGCGCCTACAAAGTAAAGAAGCAATATATTTGTATCTACTAAAATCCCTTTTTACCGATACTTCACAATTAAATCTTCAATCTCGCTAGTCATACTTGCCTAATTTTCATAGCCTCAACTTCACCTGTCTCTGAGTTAACTCTGAAAAGCTTATATTCTCTAACTGGAAATGAGAACCAATCAAGATTGATAGATTTAAGAGGGGGATTGTCTTTTTCAGGTTTATCATAGCCTAAAGTGATAATTCAGAAGTTATTATCGTCTGATAATTCAACCTCTTCCAGTCTTAAATTATTCAAGGGATTACCCATTAAAGATTGAATAGATTCCAAGTATTGATGTACTGCTTTGACAGCATTTTTGATGTCAATCATGTCCTCAAGTATGTTTCTATATTAAGTACTTCTACACTCATTTAAGTGCATCCAGAATTTCAATTCCCCTAAAGTCATCATACTCAAAAAAAAAGAGGGGGCAGATTGTCTGTCCCCTCACTATTAAGACATTCAGTTACATCCGAACAGGATTAGTACCGGTAGCCGCCAGTACCAGGCTTGTGGACAATGAAGCTGAGAATTTGGCATTGCCTCACATTATCAAATCCAACCACACGGATGAAACAGTTGCCATACTCAGAACGGCAAGCTTGCACTTCGTCCAACACTTCACGAGTAGAGGCGGCGTTGAACAAGGGCAATTTCCACATGGTCCAGTAATAGACTTCAGGATCCGAGGTTTCGTTAAATTCAACCGCTGGGATATAACCCATCTGGAGAATGTACTGAATTTGACGCTCGATCTGAGCATCTGTCAGCGGGGGAAGATAGGACAAAGTTTCGTAACGACGCTCTTTGGGAAGAGTTTTCATAGTTTCCTCGTAATCTTGCAGGTTTTGATTGTTAGTGGTTAATGATTAGCAGTTAGCGTTTGGCTAACAACTCGCCACTGAGTCCCTAACAACTAGAGTGTGCTTAGAGTGTGCTAATTGGACAAGTTGTCCAAATTGGGTTCTGAACTAGAGTCCGGATCACCCTCAGATTCTGGAACAGGAGTAGAATCTGACAGATCCAGCTGGGTAATGCGCTCGAGATGCTGACGGCGGTGTTCCATATTGGCCTGCTGGATACCAGTACAAACCATTTCAGGCAGGAACTCAGCAACCTCATCAGCGATGTGCCGCCGCACCGTCATAATCCGATAAGCCAACTCGGGTTTTTCTCGCAGGAGAGCTTGCAAATAGGCTTCTCCGTCTTGAATGTTCTGTTTAGACGAAAAGGCGTTAAGCCAGAAAGCTTGAGGCGGATCCATTTCTCTCAACTGGCCTAGAACCGTTTGCACTGCCTGATAAGTCAGATAGCTGGACAGCACTTTGGCCGTATCTTTAGCAATTCGCTTTAAGTCCATCGACCTAGGGAGAAAAACCAGATTCGCATCAACTTCCTGCCGAAACACGCCAGACTAAGCAGGTTAGGGAAATTAAACACTCATCTAGTTGATGGTTTAGCGCCATGGGTTTCAGCTATATGGAACAAGCTCCAACTTCACCCTGGCGATAACTCACTTAGCCCGATGTCAGCCACCCTAGGCGGCGCTAAAGCTGGGCTTAAAAGGTGACTGACTGCGATCGCCACAATGGATTATACGGTATCCATCGCCTCGAATTCGAACTTGATCTCCTTCCACAATTCGCAAGCCGCGGCCAGTTCAGGAGACCACTTAGCGGCGTCTTTGATAATGTCGGCGCCTTCACGGGCCAAGTTACGGCCTTCATTACGAGCTTGAACACAGGCTTCCAAGGCAACCCGGTTAGCCGTTGCGCCCGGCGCATTCCCCCAGGGGTGACCCAGGGTGCCGCCGCCAAATTGCAGCACAGAATCATCCCCAAAGATTTCCACCAGCGCCGGCATGTGCCAGACATGGATGCCCCCGGAGGCGACCGCCATGACGCCGCCCATAGAGGCCCAGTCTTGGGTGAAATAGATGCCGCGAGACTTGTCTTGTTCGATGTAGTTTTCCCGCAGCAGGTCCACAAAGCCCATGGTGATGCCGCGCTCACCTTCCAACTTGCCCACCACTGTGCCAGTATGGACGTGGTCGCCGCCGGACATTCGCAGGCACTTAGCCAGAACACGGAAGTGCATGCCGTGATTCTTCTGACGGTCGATCACCGCGTGCATCGCCCGGTGGATATGGAGCAACAAGCCGTTGTCGCGGCACCACCTGGCTAGCGTAGTATTGGCGGTGAAACCAGCGGTGAGGTAATCATGCATGATAATGGGCATTTTGAGTTCTTTGGCGAACTCAGCCCGCTTCAGCATTTCCTCGCAGGTTGAAGCGGTACAGTTGAGGTAGTGGCCTTTGATTTCACCTGTTTCAGCTTGAGCTTTGTGAATCGCGTCAGCTACAAAAAGGAAGCGATCGCGCCACCGCATAAACGGTTGGGAGTTAATATTTTCGTCGTCCTTGGTGAAATCCAAACCGCCGCGCAAGCACTCATAGCAGGCGCGACCATAATTCTTTGCTGACAGACCCAACTTCGGCTTAATGGTGCAACCTAAGAGGGGACGACCATACTTATTTAACTTATCGCGCTCGACCTGGATACCGTGGGGGGGACCCTGAAACGTCTTCAGGTAAGCGACTGGAACCCGTAAATCTTCCAAACGCAGAGCGCGCAGCGCCTTAAATCCAAACACGTTGCCTACAATAGAGGTCAACATGTTGGTGACCGACCCTTCCTCGAACAAATCTAATGGATAGGCGACATAGGCAATGTATTGGTTGTCTTCATTGCGAACGGGCTCAATGTCATAGCAACGGCCCTTATACCGATCTAGATCAGTCAACAGATCAGTCCATACCGTTGTCCAGGTGCCGGTTGAGGATTCAGCCGCTACCGCCGCCCCGGCTTCTTCTGGGGGAACACCCGGCTGCGGAGTCATCCGGAACGCCGCCAAAATATCAGTATCTTTAGGTGTGTAATCCGGGGTGTAATAAGTTAGTTTGTAGTCTTTAACCCCGGCCTGGTATCCAGACTTTGACTGAGTTGCTGTCTGAGAGTAAGACATATCTCCATTCCTGTGAATCACGCTAAAGCTTGAACGAACCCATACCTGTCTCACTCAGGAAGCACTAGCAGCCAAGCAGAGCTATAAACCCAAGACAAGCGTTTGGTAAGAGTTCGAAATAACATTCATGGGTAGCGCCAGCCGGAGCAAAACCTTAAACTGGCTACCTCGTCTCGCATTGGGGTATCTTGTTTTACCCTATGCCTAAGCATACTATCAGCGATCCAATAAGTTTGATTTTGGAAGAACTGTATAGATTCATAACTAAAAATTATGAATACACATGTCGATGAATTTCACTTTTTCTCGTTATGTAACTAGCCCTTCAGAAAGACGTGCGCCAGCCGATTGCAAATATAGGGCTTAACAGCCTTGCCCACCGAGTCAAGATTGCCCTCAAGATTGGGATTGAGATGTTATAGATGGTTAGAAATATTTGACAACTGGCGATTGGAGCGCTATTAAGTCAGCATCTCATTGCAAGTTTATTGAGGTGGGGGAGTTGTGACCCGCTTGTTTAGATACATAGGCTTATTATTTAGTGCTTCATGTCTGTGGATGGGAATTTCGGAGTTAGGGCGTGATTTCC
>JAKSDM010000732.1 GCA_022360135.1 Pseudanabaenales cyanobacterium
GACTGCTCATCACTGGGAAGCGGGTCAAGAACTCATTGCGATTGATGTCGGTGATGGAATTCTTCTAAAGCCAAAAAAACCCTTTCCAGAGACAACTTTAGCGCAGGTTGCAGGCTGCTTGAAATATCAGGGAAAACCGAAAAGTTTAGAGGAACTAGACGATGCGATTCGCCAAGGAGTGAGTGAACAGTGGCATGATCGCAGTTGATACCAACATTGTTGTACGTCTTTACAATTTCCGAATTTTGTTGACCCAATCTTGATACTCAACTGATTTCAGACCGTCTTGCACAACCTGAAGCACCTCCGCCATATTTTGAGCAAGCAATGCATTGACCGCAAGCCATAATCCTGGAAAGACCTGACTGCGAATAATACCCATGTCGTCGGGCGGCAAAGACTCGTAAACTCCATTTCTTCAGCGACTGTCTGTTTCAAATTTAAACGACCGTCACCCAACTTGGAAAACGACGGCTAGGCGTAGGATGGGCCAAATTGGGATAAATAGAAGAGGGACTTGGTTGAATGGCGGCATGATTATGCCTGACACCATAGGCATCATGATTAATCGATGCGACTTCAGTGCCCACCCGTGGTACTGGTGTACTCGACGTTGACACTTCAAGTCTCGCTCGTGGTACTGGTGTACTCGACATTGACACTTCAAGTCTCACCCGTGGTACTGGTGTACTCGACGTTGACACTTCAAGTCTCGCTCGTGGTACTGGCGTACTCGACATTGACACTTCAAGTCTCACCCATGGTACTGGTGTACTCGACGTTGACACTTTAAGTCTCGCTCGTGGTACTGGTGTACTCAGCGCTGACACTTTAAGTCTCGCTTTCAGCAATTAGGTCAACAACCGTCAACAACGACCTCCCATAATCCACAGAGTTGTTTGTCGCCTTTTGTAAAAGTTCTGTATGAATACGACGTTTAGGGTCACGAAAACTCGGGCATTCCAGAATTACCCATCTCTATGGGCGCACTCTACTAGACCGAGAGAACTACTTATGATTGCCAACAAAGTTGACACCGATTTCACTGATAAAGATCTAAAAGCAGTCATGGATGCGTTAGAAACCATCCGTGAAAAACTCCCCTTCCTGGTGGGGCTGTCCGTCGAAGAACGTCGTCGTCTGTCAAAACTGGGCCGCAAGTCTCAAACCTTTACCCACCAAGCCCTGGATATGGCGACTCAGCATCCAGAATTAATGCCTGCCTGCCTCAACCTGGAAGAAGCGCGTCGAGATATGAACTTGTTCGTGTCCCTAAACCCCGTTTTGCAAGTCCTGAGCGAATTGCAACGGCTGGTCAAAGACACCCAAACCGTGGCTGGCAGCGAAGCCTACGCCGCCGCTCGGGTCGCCTATGCATCGGCCAAAAGTATGGGCAAGGGACTTGGCCTCGATGATGTCGTGGGGACTCTGTCAATGCGCTTTGATCGGACATCATCCTCTACCCCTGCTCAAACCACACCGTAATCGGCATGTTTTTCCTCGATCCCTTGCTTCGCCTGGGATCGAGGGCGCGAATCAGGACTGCCCACACGACTATTTGGACTTCAGGAAAGGGTTAGAAGGCCGTCATGTTTGACACCATCTGTAAGTTTCTGATCGAGTCCTTTTCCACTGATTTTGCCAGTTGGCTGCTGGGCGAACCCATTGCCCTGACTGAGTTAAACCCCTCCGAGCTATCGCTGGAGCCGATTCGAGCCGATGCGCTGATACTAATGCAATCAGATTCGCTGGTGTTGCATGTAGAGTTCCAAACTCAGCCCGATCCAGAGATTCCCTTTCGAATGTTGGACTATCGGCTGCGGGTCTATCGTCGCTTTCCCTACAAATCAATGCGACAGGTAGTGATCTATCTGCAGCAGACAGGGTCTGAATTAGTTCAGCAAACCACGTTTACCCTTCCAAGCACTCGTCACGAGTTTGAGGTCATTCGGTTATGGGAACAGCCTTTGGAAATGTTTCTGAACACACCAGGCTTATTGCCCTTCGCCGCGTTGAGTCGAGTTGCCGATCGACCGGAGGCGCTGCGAAGAGTAGCGGCTCAGCTTGAGGCTATGCCAGACTACCGTATGCAGAGTAATGTGACAGCCGCCGCCGCGATTCTGGCAGGGTTAGTATTGGAAAAGGGAATGATTCAGCAAATTCTGCGGAGGGAGATCATGCAAGAGTCGGTGATTTATCAAGATATTTTGCAGGAAGGTCGTCAGAAGGGGCGGCAGGAAGAGGGCCGATCGCTGATTCTCCGTCTGCTGACTCGTAAATTTGGGGAAATTCCACCAGATCTAGGATCGCAACTTGAGCAGTTGTCTCTGACTCAGTTGGAGGAACTGGGTGAGGCGCTGTTAGATTTCTCAGAGCTTCAAGAGTTGACCAGTTGGTTGGATAATAATCGGTGACAATTATGGCTATGGATAAGTAGGCTAGACCTTTATGGAAATTCGCCAGAAAATTCATCAGCAAGTTGATCAACTTCTTCCTGAACAGCTCAAACTCCTGGCCGAATTTTTGGATTTCTTGCAGTTCAAACGGTCTAAAGTTTTGGCCTCTACAGCAGAGCCAGCTGAACGCAAACCCGGTCTCCACCCCGGCGCTTTTGTCATCGGCGATGACTTTGACGCTCCCCTACCCGATAGTTTCTGGTTAGGCGAAGAATGAAACTTCTGCTCGACACACACACATTTATGTGGTGGGATAGCGCCCCCGATCAAATTCCAGAAGCAACGCTCGATCATCTCAAACAGACCGAAAATGAAGTCTTGGTTAGCCTGGTTAGTCTGTGGGAGATGCAGATTAAAACCCAACTCGGTAAATTAACCCTAAGGGCTGGCTTAGCTGATATCATCCGCCAGCAGCAAATTAATGATTGGTAAACCCCCGGCTTTGCCGGGGTGACTCGAAAAGGTTTGACCGTGTGAGCAGAATTGAAACAGTTAACAAGTGTCGGAGATTCAATCGTGTTAGCTGATAGGCGATCCAACTCTCTAAATGAGCAGGGTCTAAACCAGTGCTTTTACACGGCATGCCCTTTGAGGGTTAATCTAACCGCCCCTTTGAGGGGCTAACAGATGATAAGCCTCCGGCTTTGCCGGAGGTAATTTAACTTCAAAGGCCATAGGCTCACTTGTAGGATACTGCCGTCACCAAATATTCCCTAACTCTAGAGAAAAATCGGGCAAAACATCTTCGCCTGATAAGATTGCTGGATTTTGCAAGATTTTGACGGATTGTGGCAAGCGGTAAATGGCCACTCGTTTTAATTCAGGATCGATTAACCATCCCA
>JAKSDM010000923.1 GCA_022360135.1 Pseudanabaenales cyanobacterium
CCCTGCAGCCATTGACGTTGCCAGTGAGCAAAATCTGCATACTGGATGGCCAGGTCGCTGAAAGGAGAGGACTCTCCTTTTGAAAAAGCTTCATAGAGGGTGGCCATCTCGTGAATCAGCATACTTATTGACCAACCATCAGAGACAATGTGATGCATCGTCGCCAAAAGCACATAGGCGTTTTCATCCAATTGCAGTAACGAGATCCGCAGCAGGGGACCGACTGCCAGGTCAAACGGGCGCTGGGTCTCCTCGACAATCAGTCGGTGGACTTCGGCGGACTGCGCCTCCTCTGGCAGAGTCTGTAAGTCCACAATGGGGAGGGCCACACTCAAGCTAGGCGCAATGGTCTGCACAGCTTGCCCATTCACGCTTGGAAAAGTCGTGCGCAGACTTTCGTGACGCGTTATGACTGCCGCGATCGCTTGCTGAAAGGCGCTGAGGTTGAGAGATCCCGTTAAGCGGAGGGCAACTGGAATATTATAAGTCGTACTACTCTCTTCTAGCTGATCCAAAAACCAAAGTCGTTGCTGTGCGAAGGAGAGAGGGAGATCGCCAGGTCGAGACGTTGGCTCGATTGGATGAAATTGCAGCTCGGTTTCCGCTTGACGGCAAGTGTCAATTAACTCACTCAGTTGGGCGACTGTCGAATGTTCAAATAGACTGCGCAGAGGCAGTTCTATAGAGAAAGTCTGGCCTAGTCGAGAGACGACTTGAGTCGCCAGGAGAGAATGTCCGCCTAATTCGAAAAAGTTGTCGTGGACGCCAACCTCGCATCCCAAAAGATCAGTCCAGGTTCCGGCAACCAGTTCTTCCGTCGGAGTTCGAGCAGCCACAAAGCCAGTCTCCACATGCCGCTGAGATGAATCTGGCGCTGGCAGGGCGCGGCGGTCCAGCTTGCCGTTGGGCGTCAAGGGCAACTGATCTAACAACACAATGGTAGATGGCGCCATATACTTTGGCAATTGCGCCTGTAAGAACTGATTTATCTGAGGCGCCAACTGCCGGGTTAACTTGCTCTGGAGGGGATTATTGCCGTAGCTATGCCAGGGGTGGGGGGGTGTTCCTGGGCTATGTCGAACCGCACAGCTGCCAACGCTATGGGGCTGTCCCGATGGACAAACGCCAAATCATAGGCCCCATCAGGACTTCCCTGACACCAACTCCATTGCACAGAATAGCCGCATTCCTGAGCCAGGGTCCACAACTCTTCAGGGTCCAGGCGATCGGTTGCCGCCGTCGCCAGTCGCCGTCGCAACTGCGCCACGGTCCTTGCCTCAGGAGAATGTGTCAGCCAGTCCCGTAGTTGACAAGCCTGTTGGACACGGCCATTAAGCACTTGACGGATCCCGAGTGTTTCTGGCCGCTCTATCGTTAGAACTCGTCGTAACTCGCCCAGACTCAAACCCTTCGAACCCCAATACCGCCAAGGAACTTCCACGGGTTGAACCTCAGCGCCAACTTTCAAGATGACATCATAGCGAAACTGGGTTAACTCATTCTGGTAAAGCCCTCGCTTGGGCTGAATCTCCACTTGGGTAATTCTGGGGTAATATTGCTGCAGCGCCAGGAAGAATCTGGGGTCAATAACCAGCTCCTCTTCCTTAACCAAACTGCGTTGGACCTGCCGCCGCCATTGGGCCACGGTCATGTCTTGCTCAGCCTGAGCTAGCTGCACGGCGGCATGGTAAGCCTCTAGCAAGGGCAGGCTACGGACATCTCCCACAAAGAGCGTCCCTTGATCGCCTAGGGCCGAGAGACTTCCTTCCACCACCTGAATCAGATAGTCCAGACTGGGAAAGTACTGTACCACCGAGTTCAGGATGACCATATCGAAGATCCCAGCAGGAATGGCCGTAAAATCATTGGCCTGCTGCTGTTGTAGTTTGACCGCACGCAAATCAGGGTTAATGGGTAGGACTCGTTCCAACTGCTTTAGGACTGCCTGAGAGCAATCCGTAGCCCAGTATTCTTGGCAATGGGGAGCAATTCGGCTGAGCAGAAGGCCGGCGCCGCAACCAATTTCCAACGGGCGCTGGGGGCGGTAAGGCAGGATACGCGCCACCGTATTTTCGACCCATTCCGCCATTTCCTGGGCTGGAATAGGTTGGCCCGTGTAGCTACTGGTCCAACCCGAGATATTAAAACCAAG
>JAKSDM010000747.1 GCA_022360135.1 Pseudanabaenales cyanobacterium
TAGTCATCTAATTCAGCAAGTCCGGGTTCTCGATCCCGTTTCCACCACCGATCAAATTGCAGATGTCTTGATTGTGGACGGTTGGATTCGAGCGATCGCCCAACAGATAACTGACATCCCTGATGAGACGCAGGTGTGGGACGGTCTCGGAAAGGTATTGGGACCTGGCTTGGTGGATCTTTACAGCCATTCCGGAGAACCTGGATTTGAATCGCGCGAAACCCTTACTTCCCTGACTCAAGCTGCGATCGCTGGCGGCTTTACCCGGCTCGGCATCTTGCCGAATACCTCTCCCCCCCTTGATGACCCGGCCATCGTGGCTCAATTTCACAGTTACGGCCAACTGTCAAACGCCGCAACCACCCCTCACCCGATGCCTCGGCTTTATCCCTGGGGAGCTTTAACCTTGGCGGCGCAGGGTGAACAGATGACGGCGTTAGGTGAGCTGGCGGAGGCCGGAGTGGTTGGTTTCGCAGACGGCAAACCGTTGCAGAATCACTTACTGGTGCGACGGCTGCTGGAGTATGTGCAGCCGTTGGGAAAACCCGTGGCGCTATGGCCGTGCGATCTGGCTCTGGCTAGAGATGGGGTGGCGCGAGAAGGGAATTACGCCCTCCAGCTTGGCCTACCCAGTACTCCAGCTATGGCTGAAACAGCCGCCCTGGCGGCCCTGCTAGAATGCGTCGCCGAAATTAACACGCCGGTCCATATCATGCGGGTTTCGACTGCCCGTAGCGTTGAACTGATTCAGCAGGCCAAAGCCAATGGTTTGCCCATTACCGCCAGCACGACCTGGATGCATCTCCTATTTAGCACCGCTAATCTTCAAAACTACGACGCCAATTTGCGATTGGAGCCGCCGTTGGGCGAGCCTACTGATCAAAAAGGCTTAATTGCAGCCCTGAAGACAGGAGGGCTGGAGGCGATCGCCATCGATCACAGCCCCTACACCTACGAAGAAAAGACCGTCGCCTTCAGCCAATCTCCACCCGGCGTCATCGGGCTAGAGCTGGCTTTGCCTATCCTCTGGCGCACCTTAGTGGAATTGGGCGACTGGTCTCCCCTAGAACTCTGGCGCTGCCTCAGCACCCATCCAGCCCAATGCTTAGGTCAATCTCCCCCCACTCTCCAAGTTGACCACTCAGCCGAACTCACCCTGTTTGACCCCCAAGCCGCCTGGACCGTTGAGCCCAAAACCCTCAAATCCCTCTCTAATAATACGCCTTGGTTGGAAAAACAGATTCAGGGTCAGGTGCTAAGGGTTTGGTGTGAGAGGCGCTAGGATGGGAACATGGTGGTAGGGATTGAGTCTATCTTTACCGTATGATGAGATATTGAAGTTGATCAGCAAAGCCTAGGTTTTAAACATAGTCTATGGATATCTTGACGCTTGGTTGGGTTTCTCTATTAGTGGTTTTCACCTTCTCCATTAGTCTGGTGGTTTGGGGCCGAAACGGTTTCTAAGCACTGGAAAGTAATTGCTTATGAGTGCAGTCTTGGAAGCACAAGCCTACTCCATTTTGATGTTTGCAGCGCTCACCTTGATGGTGGTGGTGACAGTGGGTGTATTCTATCTAACTGCTGTTGAATGGCGCGATCGCCGACGTCGTAGTCAAGAGCGGCAAGGTCGCCGTTGACTAAGCATAAATCAGCTAAAGCTGGCATTGCCGATGCTCGGCAGCTGGCGTTTATTGCA
>JAKSDM010000542.1 GCA_022360135.1 Pseudanabaenales cyanobacterium
CACTAAATATGGAATATCTCTGAATCACATCGCCAATAAGTATAAGTACTCATAAGATCTGAGCGCCTTATATATTGGCATGTCCAGCGTTTACAAAAAGTCCTTGACAAAAGGGTTTTGGGCTTAACTTGTCACAAATGGGCGTATCATAACGTTGCTCGAACTCAAATGCTGCGCTACAAACGCCTTACTTCTCTCAAAAGTTGGTCAAATTTACATGAAAAAATATCAACCTATTACAGCACTCTAAGAAGTGCTTTAGACTGTACTGAACCCACATTCCGCACTCCCAACTGGCACATCGGATATTTAAATGGAGAAAGTAGATTCTAGCCACCTTAGTTGGGAGCCAATCTCAAGAAGGGGTGATTTTTGAGAATCCTCTCTTTATAGTTCATGTGAACTTAAAGCCTTGAGATTACTGATATACAAGACTTTCAGGATAAATACCTGAGTGTGACACTTCAGAGGGCGGAATGTGGGCTGAACAAAACCAATGGCAGAATAAGGAATGGCGAAATTGCTCACTCTACATTCTTTATCGTCTACTCCTTGCAATATCACAACAGCCCCAGACTGTCCAGCGCATTCTGAGCAGCTTGCTTCTCTGCCTCTTGCTTTTTACGACCTTTTCCCTGCCCATAAACCCTGCTGTTAACTTTCACTTCAGCCGTAAACTCTTTGGCGTGATCAGGTCCTATTTCATGGATGATGACGTACTCAGGAATTTCCCCGACAACCTCTAACGCCCACGCTTGAAACCGACTTTTGAAATTGACATTGGGAGCTGATACCGCTAATCTGTCCACGACAGACTCAAACAGGGGTTCAACATAAGCGCGGACAGCCTGAATATTTGAGTTAACATCCAAGAAATAAGCCCCAATCATAGCTTCAAAGGCGCTACTGAGGAGTCGGGCATTGGTTCTACCACCGCTTCGCTCTACCCCTTTGCTGAGGCGCAAATGCTGATCCAGATTCAGCGCGACTGCAAACTTGCCCAATTGTTTCTCATCCACAAGCGCCGCCCGTAGCGGCGTCAACTCCCCCTCCGGTTTATTGGGATAGCGCTTGTAGAGCAGCTCACCGCTGAGGAAAGTTAGAATGGCGTCGCCGAGAAATTCTAGTCGCTCATTGTGTCCCCCTGCTTCGGGATACTCATTGGCGTAGGATTTATGGGTCATTGCCTGACGCCACAACAGTGTACTACAAAAGGTTGGCGGCTCAAACATCAGCAACTCTATCGACTCGCTTCCTATCCGATCAGCAACCCATTCCACCACACCGTTGGCTAGAACAACGGCTAATTCTTGCTGAGATTCGGGATCAGTAATCCACTCGAACTCATAGGGATTGATCATGAAGCCTAATTCCAGCAATATAGCTGGGGCCACCCTGGGTCGAGTCAGCGCCAGATTATTCCAAAAGACTCCGTAGGAGGGGCGACCCAGGGTTTCTACCAGGTAGTTGTGTAAGAACACAGCCAGGTCATGGGCTTGGGGATGGTACCAAAACATGCCGACACCGGCAGTATTAAGGGCGTCGCCGTTATCGGGTAGGGCGTTATAGTGGAGGCTGAGGGCTAAGGTTGGCTCAAGTTGGTTGATTATATTGACCCGATCGCGCGGATATAAATCATCATCGCCCTCACGGGTCATGTAAACTGTCGCACCCCTAGCTTCCAGCTGCCGCCGCAGTAGGGTAGAGACCCTTAGCGTCACATCTTTTTCCGGATAGCCGTTGGGTCCGCGTGCGCCCAGATCTGCAGAACTGCCGTGGCCAGGATCGAGCAGAATAGAAACTCCTTGTAAGGGGGAACGATGGTCGCCCTTTACGTCTGGTGGATGGCGCAATGATAAAACCAGGGTGGCGCCTTCGTAGTGAAGTTTATAGCCCCACTGATGTTTGGCCTTGAAGTGAAAGGTATATTCAGCTTTGTCGGGCAAGATGGGACGCCAATCCATCCGCACGATCGCCGGGTCGTCGTTGAAGAAAATAGTGTCAGTTTGAGGACGAATGTTATGGAGAGTCAGGGTGAGGGTGCGGTCTTGTTGTTCAACGCTTACGGGTACAGGGATCTGGAGGGGAAAGAGGACTTCGGTCCAGCCGGAGACCTGGCGCGATCGGGCGCTGCGAATGATTGATTCAGAAGGTATAGGGCGGTTGGAAATTGCGGTTTCGCTGGCCCGAATCCAGCCGCCATAATCCAGTCGCAGCCAATCGCCTTGTCGTCCGGTAATAGCTGCACGGACACCTCTAGGCAGGGGAGTAATGCGAGAGTAATCGGTGCTCGGTCCTGTACGAGCGATGCCAGACTCTACCAACACTTCTGCGATTTGGAATTGGGTAGGAGAGAGAATTTCAACCTGGCCTGAGCCAGATTGGACCAGCGTTTCTTCCTCTAAGATAAGTTTAAATTCAGGCGTACCCAGATCACCCGAAGTAGACGCAAGGGTGCAGCCTTCATGCCTGATTGCAGGAATTTCCAAGTATGGCTGATTTTGTTGAGTCAACACAGCATAGTTGGGGGGTAGGGCCACAGTTTCGGTCAATGGTTGAAGGGGAATCGTCTGGCCCCCTAACTTGACGGAGACCTCTCCATTAGCTGGCGCAATGGCGCTAAAACAAATAGTTTCCCCTGGCATTCGGGCAATATCCATCGCTGGCGTTAGGGAGCCTACCCCAAACGCTAAGCCCACTGACGGTTCTGGCAGGACTGAAATACGCCTAACCTGAATTGTCAATTCCTCATCTCTGTGATGCAGAGTAAAGGTATTTTCTCCCATTTCAAGTGGAAAACTAGGGGCAAAGTGACCAGCGGGACTGCGCTGTTCGATCACCTGTCCGTTGACCTGCACATCAGCTCCTGGAGAGGCCGTGCCAATCAGAAAAATTTGCGCGGCGGCGGTTTGGTGGTCTGGCGGTGGATAGACCACCAATAGGGACTGATCAGCTTTGGCGGAAACGGTCATGGCCACAGCGCCGACAAAACCTAGGGAAACCGACCAAGAGACGACGGATAGACAGGGTCTCATGCTTGATATGCGCTTAATCCGGGGAATAGACAGGCTTAATAGGCTAGGATAGCACCTGCTTTGCAATCAGCCTCTCTCAAGGTTGATTAAATTTCCAGGCTAAACTAGAGACAAGATTAGTGACAATATGGGCCAGAATTGGCACCAACAGGTTACCCGTTACTAAGGCGCTAAACCCCAATAAGAATCCAACCAGCGTGGCCCAGACGACATAGGGCCACTGCTGTAATCCACTCAGATGCAAGACGCCAAAACATAGACTCGACACCACAATTCCGACCAGGTTCATTCCGATCGCTGGCAACATGACGCCGCGAAAGAGCAATTCCTCACTCAGACCTGGCAACAGCCCCATCCATAGAAGATCTGGCCAAAGTAGGGGCTTAAGGACGAGCTTGAGGTAGTAATCTGCACTGCGTCGATAGGCTGGCCAAAGACGATAAACGACTGCGCTGGC
>JAKSDM010001389.1 GCA_022360135.1 Pseudanabaenales cyanobacterium
TATGCTGAGTAAACGTCCTATAGTCTGATAAAGGCATTCCTGATTGATCTACTTTCCATAATTAAGTTAAATTTAGTTAAGATACATCCTCATATATTGAGCAGTCAGTTTATTCCTTGGCAGTGCTGTTGAGGCAAATTGCCTTTCTTAAACAAGAAGATTGCATATTTAGAGGTTTTTCGGGTTGCTAAACCGACCCGGATTAAACTGTTTTCACAAGTCTTGATTAACGATCTAGAGGCGGCCTAATTATGAAACTTTCTTGGAGAGTGATTTTACTCTGGGCCATACCCATTCTGGTGATTGGGTTTTTCTTTTGGCAGGGTACCTTCACGACCTCTTCAACCAACATGGGTCAGAACACTGCGAATACCCGCATGACCTATGGGCGATTTTTGGACTACATAGAGGCAGGCCGAGTCACGTCTGTTGACCTTTACGATAACGGACGGACTGCTATTGTCGAAGCGATTGATCTCGAACTTGAGGATCGAGTACAGCGTTTACGGGTTGATTTGCCGGGTAATACGGCTGACCTAGTTCCCCGTCTGCGTGAGGCTAACATCAACTTGGATTCTCATCCTCCCCGGAATGATGGCGCAATTTGGGGTATTTTGGGCAATCTGTTGTTCCCACTTTTACTGATTGGCGGACTGTTCTTCTTGTTCCGCCGCTCCAGCAACGTTCCAGGGGGACCGGGGCAAGCCATGAGTTTTGGCAAGTCGCGGGCTCGCTTTATGATGGAAGCCAAAACGGGCATCATGTTCGATGATGTGGCCGGGATTGAGGAAGCTAAAGAAGAACTCCAAGAAGTCGTTACCTTTTTGAAGAAGCCGGAACGATTTACCGCTGTTGGGGCGCGTATTCCTAAAGGGGTTCTTTTGATTGGCCCGCCAGGAACGGGTAAGACACTTCTAGCTAAAGCGATCGCCGGTGAAGCCGGAGTCCCTTTCTTCAGTATCTCGGGTTCCGAGTTTGTGGAAATGTTTGTCGGTGTGGGTGCCTCCCGAGTCCGAGACCTGTTCAAAAAGGCTAAAGAAAATGCCCCCTGCATTATCTTCATTGATGAAATTGACGCTGTGGGTCGCCAGCGGGGCGCTGGAATCGGCGGTGGCAACGATGAACGAGAGCAGACGCTCAACCAGTTGTTGACCGAAATGGATGGTTTTGAGGGCAACACTGGCATTATTGTGATTGCCGCTACTAACCGGGTCGATGTGCTAGATTCCGCCCTGCTTCGTCCAGGCCGTTTCGACCGTCAGATTATAGTTGATCCGCCAGATATCAAGGGGCGGCTTGAAATCCTTGAGGTTCATGCCCGCAACAAAAAACTGTCAAGCGAAATTTCCCTAGATACGATCGCTCGACGCACACCGGGTTTCACCGGAGCTGATTTGGCCAACCTGCTGAACGAGGCGGCGATCCTCACCGCTCGTCGGCGCAAGGAGGCCATTACCATGGCTGAGATTGACGCCGCAGTTGATCGGGTGATTGCGGGTATGGAAGGCACACCGCTGGTCGATAGCAAGAGCAAGCGGCTGATTGCTTATCATGAGTTGGGTCACGCCCTAGTGGGCACGCTGCTCAAAGCTCATGATCCAGTGCAGAAGGTGACGCTGATTCCGAGGGGGCAGGCTCAAGGGCTAACCTGGTTTACTCCTAGCGAAGATCAAACCCTGATCTCTAGGGCTCAACTGCTGGCTCGTATTTCAGGCGCTTTGGGGGGACGGGCCGCCGAGGACGTTATCTTTGGCGATGCAGAAGTCACCACTGGCGCCGGTAACGACCTGCAACAGGTGACGGGTATGGCTCGTCAGATGGTTACCCGATTTGGTATGTCTGACCTGGGTCCTCTGTCTCTAGAAACTCAGCAAAGTGAAGTCTTCCTCGGTCGTGATTGGACGATGCGCTCTGATTATTCAGAGGAAATCGCCACCCGTATTGACGCCCAAGTGCGCTCTATCGTCGATCACTGTTATGAAGAGGCCAAGCGACTTGTGCGTGAGAACCGAACCCTGGTTGACCGCCTGGTCGAGTTGTTAATCGAAAAGGAAACCATTGATGGGGAAGAGTTCCGTCAAATTGTCTCCGAGTACGCAGAGGTTCCTGATAAAGAACAACTCGTTCCCCAGTTCTAAATCTCAGGTGATTGGGGATTAGCAATCCATGCAGAGGACTCACTCAAATCTGAGTGAGTTTCTCTTTTAGAGAGCCGAAGCTTAAATACCCATCCACCCAATATGAGCGGATTATATGGATAGTTTGCAGTATAACCATTCGTTTTGGTGTGATAGGATGCGAGCTATCAGTCTATTCAGCTCATTTGGGGTAGATAGACTGACAAAGTAGATCTAATAACTTGTTATATCAAGTCAGATTAATTGCCCGCAATATAAACTGCATTGCAAGGAGGCTCAAATCTCTACTAGAGGGAGTTTATGCAGCTAAGCTTTATTATGGGCATTCTTAACGACTTGATATTAGCTAGCATAACCAGATCCACAATGAATGATGAATGACGAAAATAATAGAAAAATATTCATTATAAAGCCGCAAGAGTATAAATATGAAAACTTTGAGCCGTTGCTTGCTCAAATTGAAGATCATTTTCATCGAATCTTGAGTTCTCTGAAAATATCTACCCCTTCTGGAAAAACAACAAATCTGAAATTAACTGTTGATGTGTTTAACCCAGAAAAAATCTCTGCATGTGCTTGGCGAGTCACTAAAGATCCGGCTGCCTATGAAATCAGGATGAATGCTGGGCTTACATACTATTTATGGACTGCTTCAAGAACATTTGCAATTCCTGAATATGATATTTTACCTTGGTTAGAAGAATGCAAAATCAATGATGAAAGACTTAAAAAGTTAAGCAGAAAAGAAGTGCTTGCAGATTATGCTTTTTTTGTTGGCTGCTATTACGTCCTGCTTCATGAGATTTCACATGTTGTACTAGGACATCTAGATTATTTGAATGATGAAATGAGGCTAGATCATTTAAGTGAGTTCCAGGATGAGAAAGAACAATATAGCCTCAGCGAAATAAGAATCAGGAAAGCCTTGGAAGCCGAAGCTGATAGACAGGCAGGTGAGTTGATGATGATTTTTTACGGAAATTCACTTGGAGTTAATGGATTAGGTGGCTATTTTCTATTTCCTTCAAGACTTCATGCCTATGAGTTCTATGTATACGCAATTGCAGCAGTCTTTAGCAGGGCTATTTCATTCTGAAAATGCGCTTGAGTGTTTCTAAACCGTACTTGCACCGTCGTTCAGTCTGAGCCATATTGCTGAACGCATTCGAACGGTATAAGTTCAAAGCAAAATTACGTGCAACCGCGAAGCTCTGA
>JAKSDM010000967.1 GCA_022360135.1 Pseudanabaenales cyanobacterium
TGGTCTGGTTTAATTTACATCCACCTGCTTATGTGGTTGGGATCGAACAATTGATCATTGCAGCAAGGTAAAGGAGCTGCTCTTATCATTCCCGCTTTGCCGTTTCCTCGTTCCTCTTCCCCATCAACCAATAAGTTTCTATCTTCCCCTTTCCTTTCACCTCAATCGGTCCCCGAGATTCAAAGATGTACTTGCCTTGTAAGCAAGCGTAGGTGGCTGGGGTGATTTGAATACCGCCAGCCCGTCCTTGGGATTCCATCCGACTGGCGACGTTGACGGTATCGCCCCAGAGGTCGTAGATAAATTTCTTAGTGCCGATCACCCCAGCGACAACGGGGCCAGAGTTAATCCCAATGCGAATATCTAAGGGTTGAATGAAGGTCTGACTGAGGTGGGCGATTTCTTGACGCATGGCTAGGGCCATGTCTGCGATCGCTTCGGCATGATCTGGACGCGGGGTAGGAAGACCGCTGGCTACCATATAGGCGTCTCCAATAGTCTTAATTTTCTCCAGCCCAAATTGCTCGGTTAATTGGTCGAAGGCTGAGAAGATCTGGTTAAGCATCATCACCAATTGAGAGGGAGACATTTGGGCCGAGAGTGCAGTGAAATTGACAATATCGGCAAATAAAATGCTGACTTCCGCAAACCCATCAGAAATGGCGTTGTCTCCCTCTTTAAGTCTATGAGCAATGGTTTCCGGTAGGATATTGAGCAGCAATCCTTCGGATTTTTCCTGCGCTTTAGCCAATTTTTGATTCGCCCGCTTTAGGTCGGCTGTGCGTTCAAGCACTCGCAGCTCCAGTTCCTCGGAAGTCTGTCGCAGTCGACCGATCACTAAAGCAATTCCAAAGACACTCAGGCCAGCCAGTCCAACCAGCAGTAAAAAGGTCCCATGGAAGCGCACACGGGTTTCCGCCACAAGGGTGTTGAGGGGTGTTGTGATCTCCAAAACCCCCCGCACATCGCCAACCTGCCAATCTGTTTTAGGGCTATTGGGATGCGTATTATGGCAATCTATGCAGCTCGCCTGCATGATATCGGCCTGGGCAAAACGGAATATGCGATCGCCTTGGGATGATTCGACGCCAAAAAAGGGGGATTGGGGATTTTGTCTCAAGCGTTGTAGGGCTTCTTGTTCAAATTGGTCATGCGGTCTGCCGTCTGGACGATGTGGAAAGGGATAATCACTAAATAGGCGGACTTCCATACCGCTATTTTCGGCGCTGATCTGGGCCCCCAACTCGATTAAAAATGTGGCGGGCAGGGGAATCTTCTGGGGTATATTCTCATAGATATGGCTTGCCGCTATAGCGTCATCCTGAATAACTTTGCTCACCACCTTTTGGCTGTAAAGATTACGCGCGTTTTGGATGACTTGGGCATAGGCGATAGAATTTTCCAGCGCCTGTTTTTCAATCAAGGTAGAGGAGAGATTCGCCATATTCAATAGGGCGGCGGCGACGCCAGCGCACAGCAATAATACCAGCAGCGGTATGGTGTGTTTGAACAGGAGTCGAACTAGGAAGCGCTTGACTGGTTTAAGCCCCTGAATCGGGAGGCGCCGCTTTGAAGATGGGTCGGTATTTGGCATAGGTGCTTGGCCTCACGCTTCCACCGCATTGTGAAGGTTAGGTCTAGAGTGCCCGCTATGCAGCTGCGATCGCCGAATGGAATCAGGTCTATGATCCCAGTATAGCCACTGTCAAGTGTATAAATTGCTGCTTCTATCCCATCGGTAGCACGATGGTGACGATCGTCTGTTCACCCGGAATACTTTCAATCTTGAGCGCCCCCCTGTGCAGTTCGGTCAACCGTTTAGCAATTACCAATCCCAGACCCGAACCAGATTGTCCATAAAGTCTACGTTCAAATTGGAGGTAAGCGCCCAAGCCAGCAATTTGCTCAGGGGTCATTCCTCGACCATAATCAATTACGGATAGCTTGAAGGTATCCTTAGTCGTTTGGGTGATTACCTGAATAGGGGTTCCGCTATCTGAAAATTTGATGGCGTTGTCTATGATTTCCTCAACGATTTTCCTCAGTTTCGGCTCGGCAATTTGAACCTGATCATTGAGTAAATCTAATTGTAGGTCCAATGTCCTACCTGATCGTTGAATCTTCTCAAGCACAATGTCTTCAATGATGGATTTGGCGAAGCTACTGGCTGGCTGATTCCGCAGTGCTTCAACCCGGTTTGGATCCTTTGAAATCAACTCCAAATCAGCATAAAGTAAGAAATTCTGGATCAACTGATATAGGCGCTCACCGGAGCAATGAATCTCTTCTAACATTTTGAGACCCTCGGCTTCCGCCATCAAACTGGGATCTTCAATGAGTAATTTCGATAGCCCAATTACCCCATTCAACGGTGTGCGAAGTTCGTCGGGCAGCGCAAATGTAATATTTCTGCGTAACTCGTCTAACTTGTCTCGAGATTGTTGTTCAATAACCGCTTTCTTGCTAAGTTGAGCCGTCACTGAATTCAGGAGTTCTGGAATGGAAAAGGGTTTTGTTAAGTAATCGTCTGCCCCTAATTCCATTCCTTGACGGAGATCTTTCCACTCGGTTTTTCCAGTCAGAAAAATCAAGGGGATAGTGGCGGTAGACTCGTCTTGACGTAGGGTTGAAAGGACACCATAGCCATCCAGTCCAGGTATCATGATGTCGCAAATAATCAGATCGGGAGCGTGTTCCTTAGCTAGCTCCAAACCAATCATGCCATTATCGGCAGTGATGATGGAGAAATTCTCGAAGCCTAAAATTTCCCTGATATTATTTTGAATTTGTTGATCATCCTCTATCAACAGAACCTTTTTCATGGGTTTTTATCGGATAGCCTTTTACGAAAAACCTCTAGAATCTCAACTAACCCCAACTCCTTATCAAATAGGCTGTCAACCTCAAGCAAGACAATCAGGATGAAATAGCAGTCTAGCTAAATGACACACTGCAGCCATCTCTGTGAGTTGGACAGAGCCTTACACCTATCAGGCAAATTGGCTAGAAGAACGGAGTCTTACTGCTCCTGATTGAACGCTGGCTGCTGATTTAGAGCAAAGCTCTTCTTGCAGAATAAGCCAACCAGGATATTCTGCGCTGGTTTAAGTTGACCTCAATTAACTATTCCCGGTGGATTGATAGTTACGTCACAGCAATGAGTATCTACATTAAAACAATACACTATGGCATTGTTTCAGCGGTTACTAACTTCAATCGGGACAATTCGGATAGAATAATGTTCAGTTGTATGTGATTAGCATTCAATTCAAAAGCTAGCGGTATATAGCTGATAGCTTGGGTTTAAAGACTACCGCGGTTTTGATCGATACTTTTTGGAGCGACTGCTAGCGACTACTTCATCAAGTATAGATGAAGTTTTTATAGGTTATTTACTCAGCAATTTTAAGCCAATGAAGAGAATTAATGTTGGGTTATTATTATCTAATTTTTCTTTATCTAATCTGCTAAAGAGCCTTTAATTTGCAGTTTTTCTTTTTTCTTTCAGGAAAGTAGCCAGTGGTTAAACCCCCGATCAAAATGAGTCATCCTGAGGCCCAGTTGTGAGCCACTGTGATTTCAAACGTAGCTTCGGAAGCAAGTCGGACATCTTCCGAACCATAATTTTCATGGCTCCAGGGGATAAACTTCGCCATTGCTTTTGAAAAGACCTGGTCTGGCGCCGTCCAGCAGAGACCCACTGCTTTCATCCGATAGACGTTGAGCAATTCTCCTACAGTCTGCTCCAAGCGCCACCGAGCTGCGGTGATTATTTCCACTGTCGCCCCTTGCTCGGTTAGGACTTGCACCATCTCTTGTCCAAAAGGTCTGAGGCGAGGACCTTCCTGAGGCAGCGCCTTAACTTCAGATTGATAGAGCGCTAAGAATTCTCTCAGGGGTTTTTCGAAGGCTTTCTGATGCTCAGTCAGCAAGTTTTCGCATGCTAGATAGATACCCTTTGGTTTGAGGACTCGGCGGATTTCAGCCAATCCCTGGAGCCAATTCGGTAGGCAATGGAGCATATGGGTGGTCATTGCCACATCAAATGTATTGTCCGCAAAGGGAAGCGATGAGGCGTCTGTTTGAATTAGGGTTAATCGGTTAGGGATGCCTTGCAGTTTTTGCCGCAATTGAGCCATCATCGGCGGGGAAATATCTATCCCGGTAAATGGGTAACCTCGTTTAATGATGGGGAAGCTAGTACGGCCTGTGCCAATGCCGGGTTCAAGAAAAGTCGTCTCTGGGGTCGCCTTAACTAAGTTAAGGATGCAATCAGCTACTTGCTCCGATATTGAAGTGGGCAGTGGGCGGGTAACATCGTAGCGATCGGCGATCCAGTCGTAGTAGTTACTCAAGGATGATCTCCTTTAGTTCAGCAATGGGTAGCGTGAGGCGGCGCGAAAGCTGGGCTGAGGGTTGGGTCTTCAGCAAAAGTTTGTTGAAGAACTGCTTGATCCCTATAAGGATTGTTAGGGGCATTGACTATATCCAATACCTCCATACCCTACACCCTGTCTTAACTGAGATGTATAGCTAGCGCCACTTTAGTTGAGACATATCACGGATATCCTGGATTCCCGCTTTTGTGGGAATGACGTTTCATGAAAGTCCTAAGTGGTTGCGCAAAATTAATTACACAGTCTATTTACGGTAAAAACAGGGGTGTCCTGTTGAGTGGAGCGAAGCGGAATCGAAACATCTCAGACTTTAGCGGGAGATTGGGATTACTCGCTTCTCTCGGAATGACACTAGGTATTTGTGAAATTTTCAATGCCCAGGCGCTTAAGCTAACTGGCGAGCGCTATATTTCATCCATTGAGCATTGCTATAGTTCATTACTCATAGCTGCCGGTGCTAGGATCAATAATAGTTTCATGATCGCGAAAAATTCACGACAAGGAGACTTAGACAAATGGCGCTATCTGTTGGCACAACTGCTCCTGCAATCACCGCCAAAGACGATGCAGGCAACACAGTTTCCCTGTCTGACTACAAAGGCAAGACAGTGGTGCTCTATTTTTATCCTAAAGACGATACCCCTGGCTGCACCAAAGAGGCGCAAAGCTTTCGGGACTCCTTTGAAGAATATCAAGGCAAAGACATTGTAGTGCTGGGTGTTAGCATGGATGACGAAGCCTCCCACAAAATGTTTAAAGAGAAATACGGCTTGCCCTTTTCGCTGCTGGCTGATCCCGATGGGGCAATTACCAAAGCCTACGACGTAGAGGGCGGTGGTTATTCTAAGCGGGTTACCTTCATCATCAATGGGGCTGGGGTGATTGACAAGGTGATCGAATCGGTTAAAACTGACACCCACGCCAAGGATATTTTGGCGGAGATGAGCGCGTAATTGATTTCTTTTTGAGGTCTTTTATATAGAGACGCGACCTGTCGTGTCTCTATATGAGTTATCGGGGCTTACTGCTTCTCTATAGGTTTCTATAGATCTCTAAGAGATCTTATGAATCATAAAGACACCTACTGGGTAGACAAACCCGTCATAAATTGGCCGGTTTGATCGATAAAGGTCCAGCGATCGCCCATCTGAACCCGAGCGAATCCTTCAGAGAAGTCGCCCGCATTATTGAATTGGGGTTCTACGACAAACTTTCCTGTTTTGTCAATATAGCCGTAGGCCCCTTCTATCTGAACCGTGGCCAATCCTTCAGAAAAGTCGGAAGCAAAATCAAATTGGGGGGCGACTACAATAGTTCCGCCTGAATTGATATAGCCCCACTTCCCTTGGATCAGCACAACCGCCATGCCGTCTGAAAAATCTGAGGCGAAGTTGAACGCCAGATCAATGACCAGTTCCCCAGCCGGGTTAATATAGCCCCACTTCTCGTCAACTCGCACTCTAGCCAAAGACTCGGAAAAGTTAAAGGCGCCATCAAATCGGGGTTCAATCACAAGTTGACCGCTTGAGTCAATATAGCCTAACTGGGTATCTAATTTGACCACCGCTAAGGACTCCGAGAAGCTCCAGGCGTCTCGAAATCGAATCGGCATAACGGCCTCCCCGGTGGGGTTGATGTAGCCATATTGCTCGTTGAGTTTGATGGTTGCTAACCCTTCAATAAAGCTCTCGGCTAGATCAAATTGGGGGGCGATCATCCAGTCTCCCTGGCGATTGATGTAACCATATTGGGTGTCCCCTCGGACTGCCGCCAGCCCACTAGAGAAGGACTTAGCCTGTTTGAACTGCACCTCAATGGCCCACTCCCCTGTGCGGTCAATGTAGCCGTAATAGTCTCCAGCGCGGGCAATGGCCCGATCTTCTGAAAAGGCGGAAACCACGCCAATATTAGGATCGGCGACGGTAATGACTAAGTCGCCCGTGTGATCGATAAAACCCAGACGATCGGCCATTCTCACCATGGCTACTCCTTCGGCGAAATCGAAGGCGGTATCGAACAATAAAGGCTCCGTCATTCGAGTTGATTGCTCCATTTTGGACTTTGGATTTTGGATTTTGGATTTTAGAGTGAGCGCTCCTGGCTATTGGGTGATTTTGGCGTGATCATGAATAACTCAGCCAAGACAAATGGTATTTTGTATCTTTTTACTCTAACGATCCCTCCGCGAAGATGCCTGAGTGATTTAAACAACTAGCATAAAATGACACAACGGGTTTTAATTTTGGGGGGACAAGGCCGGATTGGCAGCCATGTCGCAGGAGATTTGCTGACGCACACTCAAGCAGCCGTGACCGTGACTGGTCAGCGTCTAAAAATGGATCGGACGCTGCCGGATCGGATGCAGTTTCTTTCCCTGGCTCTAGAGGATCAGGCGGGAGTCAGGCAAGCGATCGCCAATCACGATCTCGTTATCCACTGTGCGGGTCCCTTCAGCTATCGAGACGATCAGGCGTTGCAAGCTTGTATTCAGCAAGGGGTAAATTATTTAGATGTGGCGGATAATCCTCGATACGTCCAACAGTCCTTCACCCACCGAGAAGTAGCCCAGGCGACTGGGGTGACAGCCATCGTTAGTACGGGCGTCTTCCCCGGTATTTCTAACAGCATGGTGCGGCAGGGTGTCGAACAACTCGATCAGGCCGACCAGATCCACCTCAGCTACATTGTGGCTGGTTCAGGCGGTGCGGGCGTCACGGTCATGCGCACCACCTTTCTGGAACTGCAGCATCCTTTCAA
>JAKSDM010000306.1 GCA_022360135.1 Pseudanabaenales cyanobacterium
ATTGACGTTCATCGCGGGAAAGGTCAGCACCCCATCTTTGAACATGGCCCGCAGACGGACAATGCCAGTCGTGGTTTCTTCGGTGACGCCAATAATTTCTGATAGCTGGGATTGTCGCTCTTTAACCAGCGTCGCAACCACGTCGCTGCCATCATCAATAATGATGTTGGGGCGGTGATCCAGGGCAACCTGGACATGTTGATGATAGGTCTGGTTATCTTCTCCCTTTTTGGCAAAAACGGGGATTCCATAGTCAGACACTAGGCAAGCAGCGACATCGTCTTGAGTAGACAGGGGATTGCTGGCGATGAGGAGAGCGTCTGCACCGCCATTTTTTAGGGCGATCGCCAAATGCGCTGTCTCTGTCGTTACATGACAGCAAGCCGCCAAACGAATACCGGCCAGGGGTTTTTCTTGGGCAAACCGCGCCTGAATCTGCCGCAGTACCGGCATCTCCCGCCCAGCCCACTCAATCCGCTGCTTTCCTTTAGGGGCTAGAGAGAGGTCTTTAACGTCGTGTTTGAATTGGGTTGAGGTTTTAGTCATAGGGGGTTAGGTCCTGGAAAAATCTTGAATGTCTAAGTCTTTACTAACCTATCTACCTTAACTGAAATGCAAAAAAGTATTTAGGAATCAATGATTAATGGGCTATCGATTTAAGCCAAAACAGTTGGACAATCAGAGTTAGTTCCAAGTAGAGCACTTTTAAGTCATACTCACAAGCGTTTTGGGCGCCAACCCCGCTGCCTCATTTAACAGGTCGGCTTTGCCAGTTTGCTCCCAAGGCAGCTCCAGATCAGTCCGCTCAAAGTAACCTTAAGTCGCCACATCTTGATAAAATCGTCCGCCTCGTTCCGCCGGTAATCTTTTCAAATTGAAGGACTGAATGATGTCCGCAGGGCGCAGCTCAAAGTTTTGTTTGATCAGCTCTAACAAATGATCTTCACTCACCTTGCCAGCGCCAAACGTTCCCACCAAAATACTCACAGGACGAGCTACACCAATCGCATAGCTAAGGTCATATTTGGTTAGGACATTTCTTTTCCCGTCATACCCACGAAAGTGGGAATCCACAAGGGAGTAAGTTGCCTGTGATGGATTTCCGTTTGCACGGGAATGACAAGCAAGTAGCTTGTTTTATGTGGCTTAACCACAATGGCGATCGCTATAACAGCAGGCAGGGAAAACTTAGAGAAGACTGTAGATGTCCTTGGCGGCGCCGATAAGTCCTTTTTTGAACACGCAATTTGTTATTTTTGACTTACCCCAATACTGTTCGGATAAGCTCTAAGCACTGTTGGGAATGGCATACGCCGTGTTGGAGATGGCAAAGGTCAATCTCTCCAATTTAGTTCCAATGCCTCTGTGATTCAGCTTCTTTGAGTTAAACTTCGACCTTGGCTTTTTGACGACTCGAGGATTACTTCTGCCCTGTCGAGGTGGAATCTTCTGGTCTAAGACTTCTTGGAAAAAAAAAAAAAAAAAAGGGGGAGTTCTTCCGCTTGTGTGGTTTGAAACTTGGGAATTGCTCTGCGAACGACTCTGAGGGTTCCGGTAAAGCTCAGACGCAAAGGGGAAATCTCATCTTGCTCAGCTGCTTGGAATATCAAACAGCGTACG
>JAKSDM010001471.1 GCA_022360135.1 Pseudanabaenales cyanobacterium
CGCCAAAACTGCTCAAAACTTTGGGGTTGGACTAATCTCCAAACCAACAATCCGACAATCACAAATCCCGCCAGTGAGATCGCTAATGAAACCATTTGAGCAAGGACATGGAAGCGAGAAGCTGTATGAATATCAGGGGTGACGCGACGGGAGGGGGTTGAAGTGGGTTTCCCAGGTTTGGGGTAAGCAGACACCGAATGTTTTGCAGCGGGCGAAGTTCGCATAGCCGGGTTGGAAGATGAGGCGGACGATCGCACATTTGACCGCCTAACACCTGCTGTCTTCATGTTTTGATAAGTCTGGACAACCGCCTCCGGCCGATGGCCGGATAGATTCCACTGCTTCAAAGCCGCCCCTGTTACACCGCAAAGATTAGGCGCCTGCAGCGTTTGCATCTGCTTCAGCAGCGGCTGATGATTAGCCGCCAGCACCACCAGCTTTTCCGGAAAACGTTGGGAGACACCATAGGCGCATTCAGCGATGGCCGTCACCTGTCTAGCCCGCTTGCTCAAAGTTTGACCTTTAGCCGGTTGGAGGGTGGGATGGGGCATCGTTGCGTCAGTTGTCCGCCAACCACTGCTAGGATAGAAACGAAAAAAATCTCTGGCGACTTGTTTTTGTAATGGATCTGGAGCGTGGTCACATAAAAAACGAATTTCATCCAACACCGTCTGGGGCAGCCAGCAAATCCCAACCCGCCGATATCCCCACCAAATGCGAGGAACTCCGTTGAGGATAACGGAGGTATCGAACAGCAGCAGGATTTGAGGAAGATTGATTGTCATGGGATATCATGTTCCGATGCCAAGACGACCCGCCAAACTGGGCGTTAAGGGTAACAGAGTCGCCAGCATCAGAAACAGGGCCAACAGTCCTAATGCCGCTCGAGTGTCATCTGGTTCGGTGAGTTCATTCAGGCTAGGGCGCTCTAGATTTCGCTGCAGAAATAAGATCAAGATGGCCCAATACAACGCCAATGGATTTACAAAAGAGACAATAGCCAACACAACTAGTGTAATAACAGTGGCTCGACCCGCTACTTTACGACCATAAATGGCTTGAACGACTCGGCCTCCATCTAACTGACCAGCTGGCATCAGATTGATCGCTGTGATCACCAATCCAAACCAACCGATAACCGCTAAGGGATGAACGTCTACCAAAGACTGCTGTAGGGCTGACCCCAGCACCACCCGGGCTAGCGCCCCGACCAACGCAGATCCCTGGAAAAACTCAGCCGGGATTTGAAAGAAACTCCCTGGGTGGGAAAGCAATAACCCTAAAATTAACAAGGTTAAGGAAACCAGACCCCCCGCCGCCGGACCGGCAAAGGCGACATCAAAGAGGACTGAACGATTCGGCAGTAGAGACTCAAATCGGGTCAGAGCGCCAAAGGAGCCAATCTGCCAAGTGGGTATAAAGAAGGGAGGACTCAGCTTAATCTGATGGCGTTGCGCCAAAATCCGGCGCCCTATTTCATAGGCGATCAGGACGGCGAGAATCCCGAGGGCAATTGGCAAAGCTTCTTTGAAACGGCCCGGTTCCTGAAAAAAATCAAACTCCATCAAGATGCCGCCTGCTTCCAAACTGGTGACTAGAGTTGCGACTCCCAATACGCCTGCCAGGATCTTTTGCCGGATTGTGGTTGGGGTTGGATCGGCGCTGCTAGGCAAGACAATCACCACCGGTTTATTTTCTGGACTCTCGATCAAAAATAAGCGGTAGCGGTCGGCCAGTTTATCCTGCAACGTTGAAGCCAGCTTAGTGTAAGTCTCCTCCGGACTACCCCGTAAATTTCCCTTAAAGATAGCCCCCTCTTGGTAGGGAATAGTTTCAGTTCTGAAAAAGGTATCGACGCCAAAAATTTCCTCAATGAGACTGATATCCTCCTGTGGGATCGACGTCATTGATTCGGTTGTCTCCACTACCTTTTGAGATTTCGCTAGAGGTGGGGTCTCCCCATCCTCATCCGCTTTGGTCTTAGCGTCATTCTTAGCGTCATTCTTAGCGCCGTCCGCTGATTCGGATGCTTCAGGGGTAGAGGCCAGTGTCGAGGCTCCCTTAACCCTGAGCTCATCCTGCCCCATCAGTCGAAGTTGTCGCCCTAAGTAAATATAGAGCCCAACCGAGAGGACAATCATCAGCAGTATGCCCGCCAGATTGAGGTAAACGCCAGCTGCAAACAGGCCAAAAAATAGCAGCCAGGGAGCCATCAGCACCACTGACTGGAACCAAGCCAACATCCCTAGCTTGCCGTAAGGTCGAGCCCGGTAGAAGCCCAACACTAAAATTGCGATCGCAGCCAGCAAAATCAGGGGAGTAAACATATCACTTTGTCATCTGTATGCTGAGGGACTCAAGGGCTAAATCGAGAAAGCGGGAAGGAATAGGTTCATTATTGAATATATATTGAATATATATTGATACTTTACAGTGATACTTTACAGGCGTTCTTTGCTTCATGACCGCTGGTTCGAAATTTGCACTGAGGCAGAAAGTGATCAGAGGTGAAAGGGCTAACCGCCCCCCAAAATCGCCGCTAATTCTGGTTTTAATAAACTGGGCGTATAACCCAATGCAAAAGCCTTGGCGCTATCCATAGAAACATCTTTGGGACGAGGGGCTGGCATGGGAACATCCTGCTGAAGACAGGGTCTAAGCTGACGGGGAGAAAATTGGCCGACTTCGACCAGCAATTGCCCAAACTCATAGCGAGAAATTCGTTCTTGACCGCCTAGATGAATCCGACCATGAACCTTTTCTAAAGCCAATAACAGCCCTTTAGCGGCGGTAGTGGCGCTGACAGGCGTGCGGAATTCATCGGTGAATAAGGTGAGTTCCTTCCCTGCCCTCAAGGTTTTCAAAAAAGGCTGGATGAAGCTCTGAGCAGTTGGCGTTCTGGCTCCAAACATAAGGGGCATTCGACAAACAGCAGCGAGGGGATAGGCGGCTAGAATTTCCGCTTCGGCGATCGCTTTTTGTTCACCGTAGTGATTGATCGGACAAGGGGGATCGCTTTCGCGGTAGGGGGGATTCTGGCCGTCGAAAACCAGATCGGTGGAGGTGAACACATAGGGAATCTCTGCTTCGGCGCAGAGTTTGGCCAGGTTTACGGATGCAGTGACATTAATTGGATAGGTTTCATCCGGCTGGATCTGACAAATGTTCGGCTTTGACTGAGCTGCCGTATGGATCGCCGCTTCTGGCCGGATTACCTTAAAATACTGCTTTAGCGCTTGTAAATCTTGCAAATCTAGCTGATTCAGTCTAATTCCTGGCGCTTCAAGTGGTTTGGAACAGTAAACACCATAAACTGACCAATCCTGTTTTGCGAGTTGGCAGAGACTCCACCCCAAAAACCCACTTGCTCCCGTAACCCATAGTTTTTTCATTCCTTGCCTTTTTGTTTGGTAAGAGTTTGTTTGGTAAGAGACGGTAACGGCTAGGATAAGGCAAAGATTCGCCCTAGATTCGCCCTCTCTAAAAACATCGGAACCTGGCGGTTGAGCCAAAGCCATGACCCATAATCCCAATCTCTCCAACCCTAGTTCATCTGAAACCGACCCGGTTCGCCTATCTGAGCCCTCGGAATCGGCTCAGAGATTAACGCCTCCGGCTAATGGCCCCGTCGATTCTGACGCCTCTCCGGTTTCTGCGGCGGAAGATTCAACTCCAGCCGATCAATCTCTGAATCAGTCTATGGCGTTGACAGCCGCCAGCAATGGATCATCCCAGGATCGTTCCGAGCGGCCGACTGCCTCAAAACCTGCTTCCCATCCATTCTCAACGCCAGATCAAAGGTTCACCCAACCCACTGCCCCGCTAATCGTGATCAGCGCGATTGCGATTCTATTGATGGGCCTCAGCTTGAGTAACTTTTGGCTGACCTTAGCTGGTTCGATGGTCGCCCTAGCGGTTTCCCTCCGACTCATCTGGCCTTCCTGGAAGGCTTTGCTGATCGAGTTATCTCCCCAGCAGCGATCGCTGCTGATCGCCATACCCGGTGTCTTGTTCGGCGGGGTGGGGTTGATGCAGATCAGCGGCCTGAACGGGCGAATTCTTCAGTGGGGAAAGGGGATTCGTTGGTATATTCTGGGGGCGCTAGGGGATTTTTTGGGGGCATTTGGACAAATTTTGATTGCTGGCGTCGCGGTGTATGTTGCCTGGCGCCAATATGTTATCTCCCGCGATTTGACCACTCAACAGAACCGGATCACTCAACAGCAAACCATTGACGCTTATTTTCAAGGCATTTCCGATCTGGTTTTGGATGAAGAAGGCTTGCTAGAGGATTGGCCCCAGGAGCGAGCGATCGCAGAGGCGCGTACAGCAGCTATTCTCAGCAGTGTGGATGCCGTTGGCAAAGCTAAGGTAATTCGATTTCTATCTCGCTCTAAGCTGTTGTCCCCGCTAAAGCGGGATCGTCGTCTGGGTCGGCCAATTTTAGATGGCGTCGGTGGATACGCCGAGGACCGCGACTATGGCACTCGCGTCATTGATCTGGGAGTGATGTTGGCGGCAAGCAACCTCTCAGGCACTGATCTACGCTGGACTGACCTGAGTGAAGCCAATTTGATCCGAGCCCATCTTGAGGGCGTCGATTTAGTGCGAGCGAACTTAGCACGAACCATTCTAGTCGAAGCTAGTCTGGAGGGAGCTGATATTATGGGCGCCCGATTTTTCTATGGTTCTGTCGAAACGGCTTCTCCCCGCAGTCGAACAGAACTTCCCAATTA
>JAKSDM010001589.1 GCA_022360135.1 Pseudanabaenales cyanobacterium
GTGGTCCCAGTCAACCATCCCCCCAGCGCTAAGTAGGCGCAGGGAAATAAGAGCAGACCAGACCAACCGACAAAGACGAATCTGTCGCGCTTAAGCCAGTCGTCGAGGACGTCAAACCATCCTCGGTCGGCTGGGGCGCGTCCCATTGTTATGGTCATAGTGTAGTACTCCCCAAAGAGTTTTATGTACTTGCCAGAGATTAAGTCCCACCCTCACCTGGGATTACCTTAATCCTAAGTGGTATTAAGTTATCCCAAAGAAATTATGAGCAGTGTTTACTTTTCTTAACTCTAGCAATCATTATACGGATAGTTTTCCGAAAGGCTATTTTGAGCCGTCAGATCCCTGGCGCTCCTGTTGCAAGTCGAATGGTCTGATATTTGTTCCTAGAATAGGCTAGAGAACACATTAGTTTAGATTGATGATAGTCCCGGTAAAACTATGTTTACGATTGAATTAACCTTGAAATACACTGCCCTTCCTCTGTCGGTTCAGAAAAAAACAACTGAAGGGGCTGAGGCTGCTTATCGATCTGTTGTAGAGGCGATGCGGACAGGAAACCCCATTCTATTGGAACTATCCTGCGATCAACAGCCGGGTAAAAAGGTGACGGTAATGGTGAGTGAACTTGCTGCTGTGCAAGTGTTTGAGAAGTCCAGCACCGCTACCGCCTCAGGTAGACCGCCTGGTTTCTTTGCGATGACGGCGGAGTAAAGTTTTGGTGATTACGGTCCAAAACCTCTGCTTCAGCTGGCCCCATGGAGAGTCAGTATTACGCAATTGCTCCCTAGCTGTACAGCCAGGTGAGTTTTGCATGTTGCTGGGAACCAACGGTAGCGGCAAATCAACCCTGCTACGTTTGTTAGCCAAACTACTCCAGCCCCAAGCGGGCTTAATTGAACTTAAAAGCCCAGTCGGCTTTGTTTTTCAAAATCCCGATCATCAATTAGTGATGCCTACGGTTGGGGCTGATGTCGCCTTTGGATTGGCGGCGGAAAAGCTCTCTTCCAAACAGGTGATGCAGCGGGTGGAAGAAGCGTTAACGGCGGTGAATTTAGCCCATCTGCAGCGACGTCCCATCTATGCCTTAAGTGGCGGACAAAAACAGCGGGTAGCGATCGCCGGGGCGATCGCCCGCCATTGTGATGTCCTGTTATTAGATGAACCCACCGCTCTGCTTGACCTAGACAGTCAACTGGATTTAGTCGCCCATGTGCAGCATCTGGTCAAAAGTCGGGGGCTCACCGCCCTATGGGTTACCCATCGGTTAATTGAACTGGACTATTGTGATCGCGCTTTTCTTTTGAGTCAGGGACAAGTCGCTGATCAAGGCGATCCCCAGCGACTTAAGCGAAAACTGTTGGCGCTGAAATGATCTTTGAACCCTGAATCAGTGGGTAAACTAAATCACAAAGGGAGAAAATCAAATAAGATTTAATTATACTAAGTTTATTTTCTCCCTTCTCAAGGGCGTCCATTCAGACCTATGGCTTGTCCAGCTTTTCAGGCAGTTTTACTTGTAGATGGCTATAACATCATCGGTACGTGGCGGTCCCTAAGGGACGCTCGTGATCTAACTGGGCTTGAGACCGCCCGGGCTCAGTTAGTTGAAGTTCTGGCTAGCTATAGTGCGTTCAAAGGGTTTGATAGCCGGGTGATCTTTGACGCCTACGATCAACGGACGCCCAGCACCCAGGAGAACATTACGCAAAATTTAGCGGTTCATTACACAAACTTCGGTCAGACAGCCGACTCTTATATCGAGAAAGCCTGCGCCCAATTTCGTTCTGACTTACGAAAGTTTGAGCAGCGCTTGATTGTGGCAACCTCTGACCGAGCCCAGCAGCTGACAGTAGTCGGGTATGGCGCAGAATGGATGTCAGCGCAACAACTCGCTGCGGATGTTGAGGGAGCCGTTCAGCGGATTAAGCGACGGCAAAGCCCCCCTAAGCGATCGCCCAACCGTTTTCTGGCTCACGCTCTAGATCCGTTGGCTCAAGAGCGTTTGACTAGACTAAGATTGGGTTTGAGGCAATAAGGCATCTGACGTTGGAGATAAAACCACAATAAAGATCTGGGCAAACACTTGCCAAAAGGTTCATTCTATCGATACTATTAGTCACGCATTCCTCAGTAGCTCAGCGGTAGAGCGGTCGGCTGTTAACCGATTGGTCGCAGGTTCGAATCCTGCCTGGGGAGTTTAGATAAACAATTAAATCCTTTCTGTTTGACCAGAAGCCTATTGGATATCATCGTCGATATAAGGGCTATGTCTTAGAGTTACTCTTGGAGACTTATCCTGGTTAAGGGAGAAACTGCTTCGGCGAAATGCTCCGCCTTTATGAGGGATAGACTATTAGCTTACTTTTCCCCTTTTTGCGCCACGCAACTGTAAAGTAAATCTTAAGCTCTGTATCCTGAGGATTAATCAAGGATGATTATTCAAGGTTAAAGTTTATAATTAATTTAGGAATCTTTTAATTCCTAAATACCTTGTCACCTTTTCATATAGATCCAAATAAAGATCTAGCCATTAATTTAGATCTATAGATCTAAATCAAGATCTAAAGCTAGTCCCCATATCCCTAAAGTTTATCTTCCCTTCTTTAATGATGCCTCGCATACTTGTCATCGACGATGACCCTGCAATTTCAGAGCTGGTTGCAGTCAACTTGGAAATGGCTGGGTATGATGTGAGTCAGGCAACTGATGGCATTAAGGGCCAAGCTCTAGCGGTGCAGTTGCTGCCTGATCTGATCATGCTCGATCTGATGCTCCCCCAAGTAGATGGCTTGACTGTTTGTCAGCGCCTGCGTAGAGATGATCGCACATCAGACATCCCTGTTCTGATGCTAACGGCGCTAGGACAAACCCAGGATAAAGTAGATGGGTTCAATGCTGGAGCCGATGATTATTTAACAAAGCCCTTTGAACTAGAAGAGATGTTAGCCCGAGTTCGGGCGCTGCTGCGTCGTACGGACCGCATTCCGCAAGCAGCGAAACATAGCGAGATTCTGAACTACGGTCCTCTGACACTAATACCGGAGAGGTTTGAAGCAGTTTGGTTTGGTGAGACAGTCAAACTCACTCACTTAGAATTTGAACTTCTCCATTGCCTTTTACAACGCCATGGACAAACCGTCTCACCTAGCGAAATTCTAAAAGAGGTCTGGGGCTATGATCCAAATGACGATATTGAGACGATTCGAGTCCATGTCAGACATTTACGCACCAAACTAGAGCCCGATCCCCGCCATCCCAAGTATATTAAAACGGTATATGGGGCTGGGTATTGTCTAGAACTGCCTAGCGTTGAGCAGCTGAGCAGTTAAACATGTTCCTGGCGGATTGATTAAAAACAAAAAATAGGGGGGCTGAAAATAATTCTGCCCCCCTATTTTTCTTTCAGGAGAATAGATTTTGTCAGTCTCTAGGCATTAGCCTTAGGGCGCCAAAGCATATCCTCGTAGTAGACTGCCCAAGGTCTTAGCAGTTAGCTTGAGCTGAGTAATGGGACCCACTGGCACAACTGTCTTGTAGAGATAGCTGTCAAATGTCATCTTCTGAACATCAAGATCAGCGCACATCTCAACAAAGGCTTCTCGGGAGGGATTGGAGGTATAGAAAACTCTTTGCATAATATCCAAAACCTTGTAGGTCATGGCGTACTTTTTATCCCACCGTTTGAGATAAACCTTTAGTTCAGATTCAGTGGGAACCCGGACACCATTGTTGGAGAATTCCACAATCACCTCTGCACACATGCGAGCTGATTTAGCCGCAAAGTAGATGCCTTCCCCAGATGATTTGGTGACGGTGCCAGCGGCGTCTCCGACCAGGGCGACCCGACCTACCACTCGCCGCGGCCTAGGATGTTCTGGAATGGGATGAGCTTCGACTTTGATAATCTCTCCCCCTTCAAGCCGCTTAGCAGCACGGGCTCGAATGCCAGCCTGAAGCTGCTTAATCTTAGCTTGATTCACCCGCATGGTGCCTGTGCCTACAGCAACATGATCGTATTTGGGAAAAACCCAAGCATAGAAGTCAGGAGAAACATCATCCCCCACGTACATCTCAGCCAACTCTTGGTAGTATTCCATTTTGTCATCGGGGAGGCGAATGCGCTCTTGGAACGCGATCGCATAGTTGTAATCCCCTGCATCAATTGCTTTGGCGACGCGGGAATTAGCGCCATCCGCCCCAATCACAAGATCAACTCTTAGGGTTTTGTTCGTCCCCGTCAGACTACCGTTAGAGTGATCGGCGTAGTGGAGGATGTAAGGATCCTTATCGTTGCTTGGAATCTCTAGCTTATGAACTGTTCCATTAATCAGACGCGCCCCCAGATCGGCGGCTCGATCTCGCAGGAAACCATCTAAGACCTCCCGACGACACATGCCGATATACTCATGATTTTTAAGCGTACCGCCAATATTAACCTCGACATTAGACGGTGAGATCATCTTCATCTTACGCACACGGCGATCGATAATCTCAGCAGGCAGATCAAACTCATCCACCATACAGAGGGGAATCGCTCCGCCGCATGGCTTCGCATTATCTAATTTACGCTCGAACAAATAGGTTTCAATACCTGCTTTTACTAACGTCTCAGCAGCAGAGGAGCCTGCCGGACCTGAGCCAACAACCGCAACCCGAAGTGCCAAGGATTTTTCTCCAGATCATAATAAAGCTACGAAGTGCATACTATCACGCAGGTTTGCTGCTTTTGAGGGAGGCATGAAGATGTAACCGAAATGCAATATTCATTTACATGCTGACACTCAGATATCGACTCCATCAATAATATCGATTGAGATTATCTAAAATGAATGAGTAGTATATTTGATCTTTTGATATATTTGATCGTCTTGTAGAAGCATATAGGGCGTGAGACATAGGTTTGAATTTAGAATTCAAGATTCCCCTCATGAGCCAACAGGCCAAAATCCAAAATCTAAAAACTAAAAACTAAAATCTAACAATCCAAAATCCAAAATCCAAAATCTAAAATCTAACAATCCAAAATCCAAAATCCAAAATCTAAAATCTAACAATCCAAAATCTCCGATCCCTACTCCCTATCCCCCCTCCCCCCTCCCCCTCCATGTCTCTCAAACCCTCTCAAATCCAAGCGATTCTGAATGCCAAACGGGATGACTTCAAGCGTTTCGATCGCACTGCCTTAAAGGCTTTACAGCAATATCGAGCAGCCTGGGTTGAGTTTGCTCAGCAATCGCAGGGAGAGCAGGCTACTCAGCTCGCCGCCCACCCGGATAAATTAGGCGCACGTCCTCTAGAATCATTCACAGAGACTCAACAAGGAATACTAACTGCTAATCTGATATGGCGAAATCGGGAAGAAAGTCTAGCCTGGGTGCGCGATCGCTTGACTGGCGTAACCACATTCGCAGTAGATGGGTCACAAATCTTCCCCAGTAAGGATTTTTCTATTCCAGTGGCGCTGGTGCAGATTGGTTGGTTTGAGAATGGGCATGATCAGGTGGGCAGCTATGAGAAAGATATCCAGTTAGATGTCATGACGCCAGTAGATCTCCAGGCTGA
>JAKSDM010000761.1 GCA_022360135.1 Pseudanabaenales cyanobacterium
ACGGTTCGACCAATCGAGTTAGAACGCTAGTTGTACCAGAATCGTGTCGCCACCCTGAAGCCGATATCAGAAGACTTAAAGGAAGTGTACGCTGAGGAGCGCGAGGACGAGCGCACCTGCACATCGTGTAATGCCCACGAACCCCCTCTCAGCACCCTAAGTGGATCGCGCACTTTTTTCCTCCACGTACTTCCATCAGTGGGAGCCCCCTGGTAGTTATTATGCCAAGGATCTATGCACCACTCACAGACATTCCCATGCATGTCGTGCAAACCAAAAGAGTTGGCCGTGTTGAAACTGCCGACTGGGCTTGTCTGTTTACGATACTTGCCCTTAGGGGTAGCGTTGTAGATATAGTTGCCGTTGTAGTTTGCTAAGTCGGTTGAGATTGTCTCGCCAAAATGATATGGAGTAGTGGTTCCCGCCCGACAGGCATATTCCCATTCCGCTTCCCTGAGAAGGCGATACCCCCCACCTGTTTTCTTGGCTAGTCGGTGGCAAAATTCGATCGCTTCGCGCCAAGTGATCTGCTCGACTGGTCGGTTATCTCCTTTGAATTTTGAGGGGTCGGGAGATAAATCTAGCTTGATTTTGGGGAGAGAGGCTACTGCTTTCCATTGGGCCTGGGTGACAGGATATATCCCCATCCAGAAGGCGGGTATGCTGACTGAGTGCTGAGGATGTTCATTATTTTCCCCTTCCCCTTCTGGCGACCCCATCAGGAAGCGACCACTTGAAATCCTGACCAGTTCTAAAGTGACTCCCTTGCCTAACTCCTCAATCCGGCTTTGAAAGGTGATGGGGCTTGCCTCATCACCAACCATTTTGGACCCCGCAACTTCGTCACTTTCAACAAATGCATCCTCAGGTGTCTGTCCATAAATCTCAAGATCATCAAAAAACTTCTCAAAATTAAATTCTTTTTTCATATGCACCTAGCGGAATTAAACCCATTATCTGATGCTGGAGAGATATAGCGGTTTTCATTTGCATTATACTTTCTAAGCGATCCAGAGTAGGGTAATCACGTTCTGATGAGAGCGATGCAAGATATCAATACGCCGTTCAAAAACCCATTCTCCGCAGTCTGCTAGATCATCTAGTCCAATCAGATTGAGGAAAATTTCGGCTATGAGCCATAGAACGATGCGGCCAAATAAGTGAGGTATATAAGATTCCATAATTGCAAGTTCCTTTAGACCAAAAGACTCCATGTTTGCTTTTTCGAGGCTTTCTTTCCACCATCTCCAACCGGGTGTTTTTTTGACCTCTCCTTGATCTCGATAGAGCTATGGTATCGAGTTGATCAACCAGTCCACATCTGATAAATGTCATGTCTAGAGCGTGACAGAGGTCATATCTATGGCTGTAATCGCTGGGGTCAACCTGACTAAACCCTATGAGGCTAGGGTGGAATGGCGCTGAAATAAGCCAAATTATGCAGTCAGCTTGGCCTTGAGGATAGAACTAGGCTGACGCATTGGTCTTGAGGCAATTCAATTTGCAATCCATGGCGGTAGAGAAATAACAGCGCTCTCAAGGCCGCATTTTG
>JAKSDM010000559.1 GCA_022360135.1 Pseudanabaenales cyanobacterium
ATCTTTAATTATGGAAGCAGAACAAGTCAGTGACGCCTCTTCTGATAAACAGATTAGTTTGCCAGAACCGGACATCGATAACATCACGGTTCTGACAAAAGAATTGCCAAACGAACCGATCTTGCCTTGGCATCGTTACGATTCACCCTGGTTAGAAGGCGAAGAAAAGGATAGAGACGAAGTTGAGCCTAAAGCTGCATCAGCTCAGGCTGATGCTGAGGAAAAATCGGATGAGAAGGCTGAAACATTGCTGGTGGAACTCAAGGAAAAGATTGAGGCAGAGATCGAACTGCTAGAACATACTGAATCACACCCGCAAACCGCTGAACCGACTGGAAACGTTGAGGAAATTGCTGAATTAGCTCGAGAGCTCGCCTCTAAGCTTGACGCTAAAAAAGCTGCGCCTGCGGTTGCGCCAGCGCTAGCACAACAGGAGACAGCCGAAGTCCAACTGGATAAGACGTCAGTTGGGAACTCAGAAGACCTGATTGAAGAGCGAGATGAGGTGGAATAACACCCTAAGCCCGCCTTCACGAAGGTGTACTCCACAGCAGCGAAAATTGCTATAGAGGGCAGGGCGATTGCAGGCTCAGATTTGGGAGGAACCTATCCGAGATTGCCGCCAGTAGGCGACCAGCGCTAGCGTTATCTGTTTCAAAAGCCAGTACGTCACCGTAATCACCACAAAGGTGATAGTTACGATCACTAGTGGCCGTTTACCCAGTAGATCATCGACTACGCTGATGACTAGTGCGTCGGGTTGGGTGAGGATATCCCAGCTGTTGAATCGCTGAAAGCGTCCTAGGTATATACCAATCGCACAAAGCGCGTGGGTGACTAATTCAACCATTGGCGCAAACCGTTGCCAACCTCTCTGCTGCAGATAACGTCCCAGATTGACCACCGACAATACATACGCTTCCATGCCAGCGAACATAAACACGAGATACTGGGGAATCAGCGCTAGGGTAATGATCCATATCGAATAGCCGTGGCGGATGTCATCGATCAGATGAATCACATCCGTAAGCACATAGGGAGCATTGGGCAGAAATGCCATAAAAATTAATAACCCAACCCACCAGGCAAATGTGCGGCGACCTCGGCCACAGAATAACCAATAGCTGAGCGCCAATGGAATAAAGGCCAAGAAAGAATTCCAGGTCATCCAACGGAGATTAGTCTCTAATACATCTAGGGCAGCATCAACCCAGAAAGCTAGATGACTCATGATTGCACCTCATTAAGCCTGATTAATTAGAGTTTAATTTACTCACTACACTGCGATCGCAGCTTATTCCGGAAACAGTTGAACCATTAGATTGTTGCTGTTTCCCGTTTCATTCTTCATTCTTCCCGCTTCATTCTTCATTCTTTTCCCTTCTCCTGACCTAAACAAAAACTATTATGAAAAGTTAGTCTAGGGGCCGCTACAATAGAGCGGTTGTATTCTGTAATGCTTGCCTTGATTGAACGCTACACGCTGCCCGAAATGGGCGAACTCTGGACAGACGCCTACAAATTCAAAACCTGGCTCCAGGTAGAAATTGCGGTCTGTGAGGCCCAAGCGGAGTTGGGATATATTCCCAAAGAGGCGGTGGAAGAAATTAAGGCGAAAGCCGACTTTGACCCCAAGCGCGTACTGGAGATTGAGGCTGAAGTTCGCCATGACGTGATTGCCTTCCTCTCCAATGTCAATGAATATGTCGGCGATGCGGGCCGCTATATTCACCTCGGCATGACCAGTTCCGACATGCTGGATACCGCCCTATCTCTGCAACTGATAGCCAGCCTGAAGGTGATTATGAGCCACCTGGAGAAACTGGTGCAGGCAATTCGCTACCAGGCCCAAGAACACCGCAATACAATCATGATTGGTCGCTCTCATGGGATTCATGCCGAACCGATCACATTTGGCTTTAAGCTAGCGGGTTGGCTAGC
>JAKSDM010000824.1 GCA_022360135.1 Pseudanabaenales cyanobacterium
CCCAAAGTTGGGGGCTGGGGGGCCGCAAAAAGCCCTCAGAATTGACGATATGTCCAATTGTTAAATTCGCCAGCAGCATCAGAATTGGGGGATTTAGGGGGCTGAAATGACTCCGGTTCCGACTTGTGTGTACACGGTAGCCAACCTTGGGGGGATGGCGAGCCGCTTTTCTATGCCAGGTGTCCTAAAACCCCGAATATGGGCAATAGCCCATTAATTTATCGAAGCGAACCGGCTAAAAGATGACGGTCAAGCGAAGTTTGAGATTGGGCAACAGTCAGTGATAAAATTGAGCTGCCTACTCTACATCGTCACCGTCGTAAGAACATTGCCCCAGGTCTGCGTTACAAAATACCCAAGAGGCGGAAGCTCCCGTGCTAGAACCTAGCACTTCCTCAGACAATTCAGCCAGTAATTCAGTCCCAGTTCCTGGGGTAACACGCACCACAGGCTGGGTTTGTTGAGGGATGATGTTTTTCTTGTTCATGAGATTTATCTCCGTTGTTATTGTTTGATTCGACCACTTTGGGCAGGTCCTACCTCTTCTTCGGTTGGAAGAAGCTTTTGATTGGCGGCCTCACTGTGTAAAGCGAACGCGAGTCGCCGCCAAGGCTAAAATGGTATGGGTGTTGAATTCACCTGGTCTTCCGGCAACGGCGCCTCCTGCCAGCCTAGCTTTGCGGGTATGTCATACAGTCGCCCTGGCCCAAACCGCGACCAAAAGTGGCGCATCCCTGGCACAATTACTTTGACCACGTTCAAACCAATATCGGGTCGCGTCTGATCCAGGACCAGGGTTTCTAGTCCTCCCGCCTGCTGGGCAATCTCCACGCAGTTCATGACATCTGTATAAATGTCATCGCTCCAGCGCTGCGGATAATCACTCGCCACCTTCAGCGGCGCCATTGGGTCAGGAGCCAAATAGGATTGCTTCTCCAGGGTGGCGCTCAGCAACCAGTCTTTCGAGTCTCCCTCTAGCTGCTCTGCAGGGATTTTGTCCAACTCCAGACCGATTTGGTTCACCTCAGTAATCGCCCGCAAAATAGCAATGGTTGGGTCGAGGTGGGCGCCGTACCCAGCAATGATCCGCTCTGAATCACCCTTGGTGCGGCGAGACACCCCGGCAAAAGCGGGAATCCCCAGATCGGCGGTCAAATCTAGCACCCACAAGTCACGGTTATTTTCCTGATAAAACTGTTGCAGTTCCAGAAAATATGGATCGCCAAAGCTTGCTAAATCCACTGCTGGACGCTTGAGGCGATTGTACCACCACAGAGCCACGCTATCCCGCTCCACCAGTTCCATAAATCCTTGCATAATCGCTTCTTCCAGAGTGTTGCCCGCTGCATTACCGTTGGAGTCAGCTTTGCAGAAGTGATGGCCTTTGGGCAGGGGATAGTCGTAATAGCAAAACGCCGTGGGCAGGTATTTGTGGGTTTGTTCCGTTAACGACCATACAGGTGTCCAGTTGATGACTTGACTGGCGTCAAACCGCTGAGGAATCCAGTCGTGGGCGACGGTGGCTTGCTCGTTCAGCGCCTCCCGATTGGCATATTGCCTGTCGCTAAACAGCAGACAGTGCTCAGGATGAATCCCTTTGCCCCCTAGTTCCATTAGAGTGGACTGAATCCGAGGTTCATCTCCCTGATAGATGCCAGAATAGCGCTCCACCGCTTCGCAAAAGCCGCTGGCTCGGGATTGGCTGTCGCTTTTGCCCTTACCTGAACTCTTGTGGCGCAGGGTATGGCGCAGCCCTCTCAAGGAAGTTGCACTGCCAAAGCTGTGCATCGCCCGATAGGTATGCACCAGCGGATTCGCCGGGTCAGAGATGCATACCAACTCGGTGACAATGCCAGTCAGGGGGCTAATCAAATGTTGGTGGGACTGCACCGTCTGCTCTGGGGTGAAGGCCCGGTGACCGCCGTCACGGGTGAAACGCTTCTGGCGCGGTTGTAGAGTGACGGGTTGAATGCCACGTTCATGCAATAGTTTGGGATTGCCGCAGGTGGGACACTGGGGTCGATGGGGCAGCGTGTGGGTTTGCAATTCCAGCGTCATCGAATTAAACGTGACGATCTTGCCGACCAGAGTTGAGAGTAATACCGATTCTGGGACTGTTGCTCTGACCTGCTGCCGCACCACCCACTTGGCAATTTCCGTGGCGGCGAATTGCAGTCCCATTTGTAGGGTTGACGGTAGCGTTGCCCGCGCCGTTGGCAAACATCCCACCACATCCCCTCGACCTCTAGCCAGAGAAGGCGCGACAGATTGGGCTTGCTTCTGCTTTTGCCGTAACACCGAGGTTTCAACCTCCCGATTCCCCCGGAGTCGCTGCGCTAAACAGTCCCAACAGCCCGTTTCTCCCGGCACAAAGATTGGCCCTATCCAAAGCACACTCCCAACGGGTTTCACCAGCAGCCAGGGTTGCCCGATCGCTAGCGCCTGCTGATTAATCTCAGCCAGTTGGGGCTGCAAGTAATTGTCCGTTAGCACCACCTGTAAAGCGGGAGGAGCAAGCAGCCGACCGTTCTCGCGTCGAGATTGGATACAAACGCCTGCGTCCTTTAGCGCGGCTGCCAGACAAGCGGTTGTCGCCTCACCGAACCCCGCCCCTACTGCGGCCAGGGTAACCGATTGTTGCTGCAACCCCTGAGCCGCCACAGTGGGTGCAACGCCCAGCGCACTCCAAAAGGCCGCAACCTCTGGAGATAAGTCAGGCGTAGCTTCAGTCAGGTAGCCCTTTTCGTAAAGGCGATCGAGCACGTAGTCAATATGATCTCGCTGTATCTGACCATCTAGCTTCTGGTAAATGTCATCCAAGTGATGTCGCCCATCCAGCAATGGTAAAATCTGGCAGTATAGGCGACCCGTAAGGGCATGGGTTGACTGTTCGTCAAGTAAATAGACATGCTTCGGCTCAATCACTTCGACGCGATAATGGGGTTGAAGCTGGGGACTTTTTACAGGTTTCATAATGCTTCTAAGTTGCCTGATATCTTTATTGGAATAAGGCTTCCTTCGGTGGTGCAGTCACATCATCTACTCCGCGTTGTCCCCATAGGAACAGAGACCCACTTCCCACAAAAAAAGAGACGAACAGGTTTTCGGGGTTAGCCGCCCAGCAGAAGCCCCCATTGTGGCGCCTAGAACTTCTTCAGACAATTCAGCCAGCAAGTCAGTCTGAGTTCCCTGGATGACACGCACCACAGGTTGGGTTTGGTGGGGGAGGATGTTTTTCTTGTTCATGAGAGTTCTATTCCTTACAGTGATAAGTCTGGAGGTTAAGCCCAAATTCGACCTCTACGGAAAGGGTTCTCCCGTGGTTCAGACTTTCTAGTCAATAATTCCCGCCAGTCAATTAGGTTCGTTGACGGTGTGCGCGGCTGGGCAATTGGAGTATTAGGCGTCGCAGCCTCGGCGGTTTGCTGAGTGCTGGATCCTTTTTTAGAACTCGCCATTTTAGAACTCGCCATTGTGTTTTCCTGCTCACTACGAGCTGAACTTTGGTGAAATGATGGGTATCAGTAGTGGGCATCAGTGAAATCTGCCGCCCCTCATTCCGGCATAACCACCCCATCGCTGTTGTGATGTCATGACCTGCCTGTAGTTGCGGTACTCGAATGCCGCTGGGTCGTTGTAGTTTGCGCCATGAAGCAAATCTTTCTTAATTCCGACGAGATCTGCAAAGCGACCATTCTCCACATCGACCGCTGATGAAGGCTGTATCACATCAGGACGCTTGACTGGAGGGGAAAGGTAAGGAAGTTTCATAGGTTAGGCTCCTCCACATTAGTAAGGTGATGACCATATCCGAGTCTCACCCAAGGTGACCGGGATCAAATCACTAACATCAATCGTGAAACGATAGACTTTCTTCGCACGACGACTGTTTTCGGGGTCGAAGAACTTCAGCTTGACATCCCAACAATCGCTGTCGAGACGACAGAAAGGACTCTTTTCAACCGTGATGCTGTCGAGTTCCATGCCATCTGCAATCGATCGCCCTAGGGCAAAAGCAGCCTGGAAGACATTCGTCACGGCAAAGTTAAGCGCTCGGTCTTGAGATGTCGTCCCCAAGTTGCGCATATCGTAGTACACCCGGTTAAGGAAGCTTCCTAGGGTTCGACGCACGGCCTCTTCATCGACTTCTTCGGTTTCTTCTCCTACAATTCTTAGCGCCTCGTCAAGCAAAGTATTGACTTTCCAGCCATACAACCCCCGCGTATTTTGCGGTTCGATGACCGGCACCACCTGACCTGAAAAGAGCTTGACGGTGCGCTCGGTTAATAGTCCAGGAATACTGATCCGCTCAATATAATCTTCGCTGTCTTCCGCTTGAATTTGACCGGACATCAGCTCCTGCAACACCTGGTACACTTCCCGCGCAAAGGGGCCTTTGGGTTCAATGGCGTAAACCGGTGTCAGCTCAATATTCAACGTCCAAATCAGCGATCGCGCCTCGGCAAGATTATTTGCTAAATAATCCACCATCTGACGTGCGTCATAGGGGTTAGCTGGAACCAGCGTTCCAGCAACCTCGACAGCAGGCATCAATTGCTTAAATGAATCTCGGCGAGCCTCACTCCCAAAGTCATAGCCAAGGGTTCCCAAGGCGTAGGCAAGCTGACCAGCTGTAGCCAGTTCACTGGGGGCTTGGCTAGCGGTTACAAGATTGGACGTTTGATGGGGCATAACAGATATTTGAGATGATTGAACAAAATTTTGCTGGGTCTTGTCATGGGCAGACCCCGCCACTACCGAAGAATCTATAATGGGGACAGCGCCCAAATCTGCTGCAGTGAATGAGTCTCCGTTATGACCTATGTTCGCTTCAACAGAGTCTGCTCCAACAGCAACCTGCGTTGCAAGCTGTCGTCTTTCCTCCGCTATCTCAACTTCTCCAGATTCTGCAAGACCGCCACCGCAACTACAGCCTGCGGCCTCTACACCCTCTACTAATGTCAACTCCTCAGCCATATTTCCTCCTGTTAGTAAAGTTAATGCACCCGAAATATTCAGTTTCCCAGCCAAACACCGTTGCACTACCTCTGGCGTATCTGGGTCACAGGGTAAGGCGCTTTGCAACAACAGTTTGCGAATCTTTTGCGGATCTGGGGTTTCCCCCCGCTGTACCTGAAGACTCAGCAATAGCGCCGCAACGCCAGAAACAATCGGGGCCGCAAAGCTAGTACCGCTGAGACGCGCTGTCTCGCCGTCTGGTTTCGCCCCAAAATATTCTCCCCAGGAGCCAGCAGCCCTTGGCTTTGATACGCTTCGCCCCAGTTGCTAAAGTCGAGCGGTTTGCCTTGGGCGTCCATCGCCCCCACCGCCAACACCGTGGGCAAAGCGGCTGGCACATGCAAGCAGTCGCAACCGTCGTTGCCCGCTGCGGCTACGATCAGCACATTGTTAGCTTTACAAAGATTAACCGCATTCTCTAACCAAGCTTCGACTTCACCAAAGTCCGTGAGCTGACCCCCGCTGATGTTGATGACATGGGCTCCAGCATTAACTGCCTGCTCGATCCCTCGGGCCAGATCTAGCTGGGAAACCTGAAGGCGATCGTCGGCAAAAACTGGGATGATCAAGCCTTTGCACCGTGGAGATATACCCTCAACGAGCGTCCCAGGTTGACCAAAAATTATACTAGTCACATGGGCGCCATGGATAGACATGTTCCCTGTAGCTGACTACTCCCCCCGCAACAACGTCGAGAGGTGAGTCAGATTAGCCCCCTCAAAACAGGGATGAGCTATGTCTACTGGGCCATCAAGGACGGCAATGCAAATGGCGGGGCTGCCTCGATTACTTAGCTGTTTCAGTGAAAGCTCGTTGAGTACAATACTTGACGCATTGGCCATAGGGCGACCTTACATCCGAGAACTACGGAGCAAATACCTTTTGGAAATCAAGGCAAGAAAGTCTCTCGATCAGAGCCTCTCAATCAGAGCATGGACCATGTTGCTGCTCTAAAAAATTTGCACAGGACTTAGCATGAATTGCTATGCTTCAACTTTCTCAACGGCAACATAAAAAATGTTTATAGGTTTAGGCAAGATCTCGAAATCTATATCGAATGTTTGCTTAAAGCTGCTCTTTTCAACCAGCTCTTAACTAATCGCGTCCATAGTTTATGTTCGGTAGATATCCCAATGCTTTGGGTTCTTCCGGACTAGGTAACTATTCTATGGATTGACAGTTTCAGGGCTTCTCTCCTTTTTTTCCTCCGTTTTTATTTATTACCGAATCTATAAACTTTTCGCTAGCCTCAGTTTCATTTCTAGTAAACTGAGGGGCGACTGAGGGGTGCAAATCTACAGAAAATGTGCATATGGCGTCTATTAAGGCTTCGCGGCATGGATTAACCCAAATCAAACAAGCCATTGCCCAAAAAGGCTGGAAAACATACAGCGATCGCTGGCTGGTAGAAGCCAGCAAGATTCTTGACTCTTGTGGCGACTGGTATGAGTCGGGGCCATATGCCTATGGTTGCAGTCTGCAAACCTGGGAGCGATTTTTACAGGGAACCGCCATTCGCGATCGCAGCTTCATCGCTTTTTGTCAGGTACTAGGGTCTGTTTTAAAACCTCCTGTAATCGCTAGATATACTGTGATTGGTGCGTTTTACCTCAACCATGATTCTTCCTCCTCACAATCGAGGCGACCTACGTGATTTCCAATGGAAACGGATTGAACCGATACTCCCACC
>JAKSDM010001156.1 GCA_022360135.1 Pseudanabaenales cyanobacterium
CGCTTAATGGGAGCCGCCAAAGTCAAAGCCGCTGCAATCGCCGCCGGTGTTCCTGTCATAACTGCTATCCTGGCGATCGTCATTACTCCGGGTGAAATTACTCCGGGTGAAATTACTCCGGATGATAAATCAACCCTGGAAATTGTTCAGTGGGTGGGTGTTATCCTGGTCACCATAGGAGCTATCGCCCTTGAATTGGAACAGATGGCGGCCCAGCAAAAAGCTTCCAAAAAAACGCCTAGACGCTAGCGAGACCCAGGTTTCATGCCTGATCGATTTGAGACCTTGTCAGAATCAAGTTTTTCAAACGGAGAGGGAGGGATTCGAACCCTCGTTAGAGTCACCCCTAAACAGCATTTCCAGTGCTGCGCCTTAAACCGCTCGGCCACCTCTCCAGAGGATAAAAATTATAATTATTTTATCGTGCTTACCGAATTGATATCCTATCAGAAATTCAGCGCCTCCTGAAACAGGAAACCTAAATTTCGTTGTTTATTCATGAGAGCATAGGTTAAAAAGCTCTACTGTTCCCTCAATTCTTGGCCATTAATTGCTAACCATTAATCCATGACTCGCGCTCACACCATTCGAATTCACCATCGGCAGCGGAAAATCTCCTACACGGTGAAAGTCCCCGAAGATCGCTATATCCTTCATAGCGCCGAAAATCAGGGGGCAGACTTACCGTTTTCTTGTCGCAATGGAGCTTGCACAACCTGTGCGGTTCGAGTACTGTCTGGTCAGGTCCATCAACCCGAAGCCATGGGACTATCCCCCATGCTACGGCAAGAGGGCTATGCGCTTTTGTGTGTCAGTTATCCCCGTTCTGACCTGGAAGTAGAAACCCAAGACGAGGATGAGGTTTACGAATTGCAGTTTGGCCGTTACTTTGGTAAAGGCCGGGTACGGTCTGGATTACCGCTGGATGAAGATTAAGGTTCACTGGGTATGTCTTCTGCTTTGCTTGAGCGGCTGGTTGTTGGGATGTCAGCCCCTGGATTCTCCTCAGGGACAGCGGGTGTCTGTAGATCGGGTCGTTAATGGACAGGTTTTAGAGTTAGTCAGTCCAATTGGACCGGCTCCCGGGGTTTATCGGGTTCGGCTTGAAGGCGTTGAAGCGCCCGACTTAAGACAAACCCCTTGGGGAGAAGACGCCAAGCGATACCTGATCAGCCTGATCGCCGATCATCCTGTACTGATAGAAACGGAACATCAGTTTCCCGATCAATACAATCGTATATGGGCTTATGTATGGCTGGATCATAAACTTCTTAATGAGCAGCTGGCGGCGGCTGGGCACGCCTTAGTCCGCAATGAGCAAGCGGCCCCTCTCAAATATGGTCAGCGACTGATCAGAGCCCAAGAGCAAGCCCGAATTGCGGGTCTAGGAGTGTGGAATCCTGAGCGTCCCATGCGTCAAACCCCAAAGGAGTTCCGTGAATATAAGCAATAGCAGAGGAATCAGTTTCCCCACTTTATGATTGAATATTCTGCCGAACAACTCCAACGGTATCTAGAGGTGGCCACAGAAGCGGCGCTAGCGGCGGGTGTGGTGCTGCAATCCTATTGGGGTAAGTTAGAGGTCATTGAAGAAAAAGGACGACCTGGCGATTTAGTCACCGAGGCTGACAAGGCGTCAGAAGCAGAAATTTTAGCTGTCCTGCGACGGCATTTACCTAATCACGGGATTTTGGCAGAGGAATCTGGCAATATAGGAACTGCTGATAGTCCCTGTCTGTGGACTATTGATCCGTTAGACGGAACAACTAACTACGCCCATCAGTATCCCTTCTATGCGGTCTCGATCGGTTTGTTAATCGATGGTGTTCCTCAGGTGGGAGTGATTTTCGATCCCTCTCGCCAAGACCTGTTTCGAGCTGCTAGGGGCCTTGGGGCCACGTGCAACCGCCGTCCCATTCGGGTATCTACAATCTCAGAGCTTTCTAGAAGCTTGTTAGTGACTGGCTTCGCTTATGATCGTCGTGAAACAGCCGACAACAATTATGCCGAGTTCTGCCATTTGACCCATCTTACCCAAGGCGTGAGGCGATCGGGAGCCGCCTCTATTGACTTGGCTTATGTGGCTTGCGGTCGTCTGGACGGTTACTGGGAAAAAGGATTAGCTCCCTGGGATTTAGCGGCGGGTGTGATCTTATTAGAAGAGGCAGGCGGGCGAGTGACCGCTTATGATCAAAAGCCTTTTGATATTTGGTCTGGTCGGATTCTAGCGACTAACGGACGAATTCACCAGTCAGTTAGTGAGGAATTGATGAAGGTGACTCCCTTATCCGACTTTACTCCCTCGGCTAAATGATAATCTACGTATGCAAATCTTTGACGTTAACATTAGAAGTGCTGATATTAACAAGTATTAACAATATTAATATTAAACTGAGAAGGGTAAGCGTCTTAGCAAATTAATAGACTGAAGGGAATCCTAATAATAGGTGTCTTCTCGGTATAGATTCGGTGTCTTCTGGGTATGGTAAGTGTCTTCTCGGTATGGATTAGGTATCTTTTCGGTTGGGAACGCGATTGACGTAGCTGTCTATGAATATTGATCAAGGGCTCTTTAGGTTAGATTTTATTGATCACCACGCAGTGCTGGGAATTTCCATTGAAGCAGACGCCAAGCAAGTGCGTAAGCGATACCTGAAGATTGCTCGTAAGCTCCATCCTGATAGCTTGAGGGCAGCGAGTCCAGAAGAGAAAAAGCAAGCCAGTGAATTGCTTTCTAAGTTCGTGAATCCGGCCTATGAGAAGTTAAGCCAAGAAAAGGAATCGACTGAGTATGGCATCTTTTTGCGCCTCAAGGGGCAACAAGCAACCCAGCAGCAAGACACCATTCTGCTGTCAACTGCGGCGGCTAGAGAACTGGCTGGAACGCCAAACATTTATAGCGCCTACAATTCAGCCTTGAAAAAGCTGGCTGAAATACAGTACGAATCTCTCGAACAGGTTCCGGTTGTAATCGGCCAAATCAGTGAGCTGAATATGGTTTATCTGATGCGCAAGGTAGGTTCAGGGGCCACTTCTGAGTCTAGACCCGCCGTTGCTTCCGCCAGCTCTACTAAAGCTGACGAGCAATCGGCGGCGGGGGCAGACGCTTCAGCGCCCCAATCTACTGCATCGCCGCCTAAGCGAGTCACTGTGATTGAAAGCTATATCAACCGAGCCAAAGAGTTCGAAATTAAGAAAAACTATTCCAAAGCTATTTTGGAACTGCGAGAAGCCCTTCAGTCCCATCCTAAAAATGCGGCTTGTCATAGCCAGCTTGCAAATGTTTATTTTAAGTCTGGTCAGGCAACGATGGCGAAAATTCACTGCAATAAGGCTTTGGATCTGAATCCAAATGATCAGTTGGCTAGTTTGCTCAAGCAGAGTTTAGAGAGAGCGGGTCAAAAGGGGACTCCTAAAAAATCGGGAGGTCAAAAAGATAGCCAATCCAAAGGCGGTTTATTCGGTCTGTTTGGTGGGAAGAAAAAATAATGATCTACCAACCCCCGTCTGGCGCACGGGATTTACTTCCTCTTGATGTTGCGCAGAAGCGCTGGATTGAAGATCGCCTGGAACAAGTATTTCATCGCTGGGGTTACCATCGAATCATCACTTCAACGGTGGAGCATTTAGATACCCTGATGGCGGGAGGCGCAATTGAACAGTCCGCCGTAATTGAGCTTCAGGATACTCAAGGACAACGGTTGGGACTACGCCCAGAGCTAACGGCTTCCATTGCCCGGGCGGCAGTGACCCGGATGCCGGCGGTAACGTATCCCCAAAGGCTGTATTACAACGCCAATGTTTTTCAGCGAACTGCCCAAGGCAGCCATGGCGGTCAACAAGAGTACTATCAAGCAGGTGTGGAATTGCTAGGAGCCAGTGGGGTGATGGCGAATGCCGAAACCCTGCAGTTGCTCTCAGATTGCCTCAACAGCCTGAGTTTGAATTCCTGGTGTCTGATTTTGGGAGATGCGGGGTTGACCCGATCGCTCCTCTCTGTTTTTCCGGATGACTTGCAAGACAAAGTGCGGCGTGCGATCGCACACTTGGATCGAGTCACGCTGGAGACCTTACCCATGTCTGAGGAACTCAGGCAGAGAGCGCTATTCCTGATGGATTTGCGCGGCTTGCCTGCCGATGTGCTGCAGCAGGTTTCCAGTCTAGATCTCAATGCCTCCCAGCGCGACTCTGTTAAGGCGCTGAAAACTTTAATAGAGCTATTGCAAGAGACTGCCGCGGCGGGTAACGATACGGCTAGAGCCATGCCTGCTTTCATCCTGGATCTGAGTCTGATTAGAACCTTCGATTATTACACTGGCATCGTATTTGAATTGATCAGCGATACCAATCAGGGGCGGCGAGTTCTGGGACAAGGCGGACGATATGACAATCTTCTGGGCCTCTATCATCCCCAAGGTCAGACCTATCCCGGCGTTGGCTTTATTCTGAATATCGAAGAATTACATCAAGCGCTCTTACCCAGCGGCCAATTGCCAGATCAAACCCCTGCCAGCGACTGGCTGGTGGTTCCAATGACCGCCCAAGCAGCCCCTGCAACCTTTGCCTATGCTCAGAAAATTCGTGAATCCGCCAATTTAGTTCGGGTGGAAATGAGCCTGGATAACAATCACAGTCCCGAGCAGATCCGCGATATCGCTCGTCTTCGCCAAATTAACCGGATTGCTTGGATCCATGCCGATGGCTTGCCTGAGATTGAAGTCCTCAACTAGGGGGGATGGCGTTGCTGAATTAGGGTATGAATTTGTTTGATTGCGAACGAGTTTCCAGACATTACAGTCATTTCTTCATCTCTGGAATCAGCAACGCCGGGGGGATTTGTCATCAACTTTAGCGATTCTTTTCAGTCTGGATAAGGTGCAGACATTATTGCGTTGCTCAACATTGCGTTGTTCAATGAAGCCGGTAGGTGCAAGAATTATTCTATCGAGGCGTTGGCTGAGGCAAGAGTCATGGTGGCATCGCAGGAGGGCAAAGAGCAGATTTTCAATGCCTTTGAGAAAATCCTTACAGACCGCAAAAAATTAGGGTCAAGAATTGCGACCAAAGAAGAGGAGGCGGAAAAAGCCAGAAACGAACAAGTGTTGAAAGCGGCGTCGACCTACACCGTCGATGGCATTGTTAAGGGACTGGCTGATCTTCAACTAGAGTTTGGCGGTATTGTTAACAAACTGTCAGAACAGTTAGCGGCGGAAGCCTCAAAGCTGGGTGAACTGGAGCGGGCAATTGAGATTGAAACCCGTCGCTTGCAAACGCTTCAACAAATTCGTGTGGTTGCAGACGCCCTCCATCTAATGACTCAAGCGTGCCAGGAAAAGCAGAAAACGCTGGAGAAAACTGGCTTAGATCGGAAAGAGGCGCTGGAAAAAGAGATCGCCGAAAAGCGATCGCTTTGGGTCAAAGAGCAAGAAGAGTGTGAAAATACCCTGCGAGAGCAGACTGAGCGTTTAACTAAAGAGCGAGAACGGCAGGCAGCTGACTATCAGTATGAATTAGCCCGACAACAAACCATTGACGCCAATGAGTTTGAAGAGAAGCGACGGAATCAGGAGAAAGAATTACAAGCAGCCAATCAAGTAAACGAGCGGCAGTGGACTGAGCGGGAAAGAGTTTTAGCAGAAAATCAGCCTCTCTTAGAAGACTATCAACAGAGGGTGAATGTCTTCTCGGCTGAGCTCAACCAGCTAGTGGAAAACATCAGAGAAGATGCGTTTACGGCAGTCAGCCAGGATGCTGAGGTAAAAGCAGAACTCCTTGAGAAAGAGTGGGAAGCAACCAAACAAGGGTATGAATTTACCATTCAATCTCTGGATCAAAAGATTCAAGAACAAGCTAAGCAAATTGAAAGTTTTAATTCCCAGCTCCAAGAGACGCTTCAACAGTCACACGCGCTGACGATGAAAGCCTTTGAGAAATCCTCAAGGGTTGATGCTCAGGAGAGAGAGGTGCGCGCATGATAAAAAACCCGACGGATAGAAATACGAAAGCTCAGATTCTAGACGCTTACAATGACTTGCTAAAAGAACGAAATACGTTGGAAAAGCAGCTAGAGAAGCTTCAGCAAGAGAAACCGGATAGTCCCCCTCTAGTTTCTGAGAAAAGATCCTCTGGACCCCTAAAAGCAATGAGTCAGCAGCCAGTTGTGCAAGATAAGATGACGGCTACGATTGACACCCTGGTTAGGTTGAAATCAGGTTTTGGCGGTGCAGTCAGTGAGTTGTCAGAAAAATTGACTTCCAGAGCGACTCAATTGCAAGCGCTCAGACTGGCTGTGGCGGAGGAAATGCAGCAACTCAAGGAACTCCACAATTTAGAAGCAATCCAAGCCGATACTCTGGATAGCTTAATCCAGACCTATGAAGATAATACCAAAGCTTTTGAGGCAGAAATGAGTCAGAGAAGTGACGCATTAGACCATGAAATTCACAATCTGAAGCAAGCTTGGGCAAAAGAACAGGAAGAACACAACCGCTCGGTCAAAGAACGAGATGCAGAGCAGCGTAAAACCAGCCAGCGGGAGGCCCAAGACTATGACTATACTCTGACCCTGCAGCGCAGTCTGGCGCAAACAGACTATGATCAGACTCAAAAAGATCTGTATAGTCAACTGGCGGAAGCCAAGAAAACGCTGGAGGAACAGTGGGCTGAGCGGGAAAAAGCGATCGCTCA
>JAKSDM010000493.1 GCA_022360135.1 Pseudanabaenales cyanobacterium
AGCGGTGCATGAATGAAACGGGCAAAACGAGATTTGAAAGCAGACCGAACCATGACAAAGAGAATGGGCGCCTAAAGCAAGAGGGATGTCCCATTGCTAATTTCCCCGAGGATAGCCGATGCAGTCAATAAACCCCTACACCCTGCCCTTCTATATCTGCCCCCGGTCCCTGCCTGAAGATACCGTGAAAAGTCAGCAAAGATTGGAATTTTTCCGCTCACGTCCGCCATTTTAAGGCTTAGATTGGTTGATATTGGCTACAGCAGTGCGGTTGCGCCCTGCCTGTTTGGCCACATAAAGGGCTTGATCGGCCGCCTCAATCAGCTCTGTGGAAGAGATTTTTGACTGAGGAGGGCAACCTGCGACACCACAGCTCAGGGTCAGAAACTGGCTGACACGAGAACTCTTGTGGGGGATTTCCAAGCTTCTAACCTTGAATTGAATTCTCTCTGCAATGTAGAGGGCTTTCTGAGCATCCGTATTCGGTAAGACAACAACGAACTCTTCACCGCCATAACGAGCCACCAGGTCAAATTGGCGGACAGAATTACGCAGAGCATTCGCCACCTGTTGCAGGCAGACATCCCCGGCTTGGTGCCCATAGGTATCGTTGTAGAGTTTGAAGTAATCTACATCGCACAGAATCAAAGAGAGTTTTTTCTGTTCAGTTAGCTTTTGGGCCAGGTATTGATCGAAGTAACGACGATTGGCTATCTGAGTTAAGCCATCTGAGGAAGCCAGTTTTTGTAACTGCTGAGTGTGTATCATTACACTCATCATTGAGGAGGTTGTCAGCGCCAATAAGGGAGGGGCTACGGGAACCCACCGGCCCCCTAGAAAAAGCAGGTAGCTAATCACGATCAGCCCTCCTCCAATGAGGGCGGTCCCCACCATGGAGTAGCCGGAGTCAATGGTTTTACCCAACAACCTGGTCTGAAGCAAGGCCCAACTTGCCGTAGCCCCAACCCCTGACCAAGCTAAGGTCCACAACCATTCAAGCAGTTCAGGCCAAACCTGCAACAGAGGACGTCCGTCCAAAGCCGCACTCACGATTTGGCTAATTAAATTTGCATGAATGAAAACCCCAGCGGTTCGCTGAGAATTATCGTAGGGGGTATAATACAAATCGTTGAGACTTGTGGCCACTGCCCCAATCAAGATAATGCGATCGCGCACCTGTTCCGCCTGCAATGTGTCCTCTAGCACCTCGGTCATTGACACCGTTTCGAAGTTTCTCGGCAAACCCCGATAATTCATTAAGATTTGGTAGCCGCCTGTATCGGCGTTCACATAACCGCCATCATTCTTTTCAAAGCGCTTGAAAATTGATCGCCCCAATTTCCAACGCCGCCCGGTGTCGTCAGCCTCTTGCAGCCTAATTCCTTCCTGCTCTAGATAGGCCAAAGCCAACTTTGCAGCCAGTCCCAGCTTAATCTGATGATCGCCTTCTAAACGAATAGATAATAGTCCTCGGCGGACTTTACCATCTTCATCCAAGATCAGATCGGCCAGCCCTACTTGGTTGCGGCTTGCTAAGGTTGGCGGCGGCTTGACTGTTTCGCGATCCGGGTTGCCATTCGCCTTCTCAACCCCAATCAGATTGGGGGTAGACTTAAACACTTCTATCAGGTCCTGATGCCCAGGATCGACTGGCAAATCCCGGTAGAGATCTAAGCCGATTACTCTAGGTTGATGGCGCTTCAGTTTATCAATTAATTCAGCCAGAACAGCATCTGGAATTGGCCACTTCCCGACTTGATGGAGATCTGCCTCATCAATGGTCACAACAACAACTCGGGGGACATTCGATTCTTCAGGACGCAAGCGAAAAAAGTGGTCAAGGACAATCCACTCCGAGAGTTGAAAAATCCCAGTAAAGTTAGCGGCGAGGACTAGACTCGCCACACCTGGGGCTATGAGCAGGATACTTAGCCCCTTACCCATTAGCGATCTAAGTCTCAGCCTCATGAATACTCTCTACCAAAACCAGTCAATACTAGGGTTCCCAGAACTATTCAAGTTGACTCGGAGATTGAACGTGGATGTGTGTCTAGTTTGTGGTTTAAGGCAGTGGCCGCCAGGGGAAATATCTCCGAACTTAGTTTCCTAATGGGGTTGCGGCGCCGACTAAGGGTTCTGTTGCGATCGCGGTTAGACCCGCTGATTCTAAAAACTCTGTCCAGGTTGTTGGTTCCTGAGTCTGTAATTGCCTTAACTCAGCCAAGGCAGTTAGCGTGTCAAACCAAATTCCTTGCTCACCATACAGAATTGCCCGCTCTAAGAAATCCATGGCCGCCGCCTGTTCCATCAAGTTTGGGTCCTGCTTAAACTGCACCCAGCCTTCTATACGAGGACTATCGGGTCTGAGCCTGTTGTTACATAGCAATACAAAAGACCACTTGTATTCCGTATCCGGACTTAGCTCAGGGGCTGTATCCGGCAGATCAAATCGGACAACACCCGAGTTACTCGGAATGGCGAATCGGGTTTGGAAGAGATGATTATTGTCTTCATCCTTGAGGCTAAAAAACACTTCTTGAACGGTCGTCTGAGGGATATGGAGGAAGATAGAGGGACGAGTGGACGCCGTCAAACCGTAATGACTGTTTCGGGTTAATGGAGTTGCGTAGGCGACTTCTCCCGGACATCTACCCCGAGAGGCGCCGCCAGCCGTGTACTCCGGGGCGCCGTCATCAGCAGGCGGCACAAAGTTCACCCCGCCAGTTAAGCTACGGGTGTTAATGGACGTTGGCGCTTCTGGCTGAACCTGTGCATAGACAGGCAAGCCGGGAGCAAAGGCCAGCTTTATACAAAATGCGGCTAATAGCGCCTTTAAAGGATGGTTTTGCCTAAACATAGTTGTTAATCTCAGAATGCTCCATGGCATGGTGATTTGCGGCTTGAGGATGAATCGCTCAAGTAATTAAGTATATTTTATTGCCAAGAATTAATGAGAATATAAGTGTTTTTACTGTATTGTGTGCTTGACCATGCAATTTTCATTTGGATGAAGTTTTGTTCTGCCCCTCAAAGATTCCACCCGTCAGCGCATACCCAGGCTGCAATCCTGTTCGGTTAAAAAATTGAGCAGGTTCCAACGATTCGTAGAGACGTTGCATGCAACGTCTCTACGAGCAAATTATCGGGTTTAGCTGGACGGTGTTACCCCAGGTTAGGCTTATAGCAGCCAATTGCCTACTAAAACAAAGGGGGACCAGTAAAAGGGATGTTGATAACGGGGGTCTTTTAATAAGGCCAGTTGGGCTTGGCGCAGTCCTTCTGCTTTGTTGATTCCAGATTGCTGAAGCAGCGCTTGGTAGAACTCTGTCATCAGTACGGCCGTGGATTGATCCTGAACGGACCATAGGGTTGCTAAGGTGCTCCGGGCGCCAGAGCGAACGGCTAGCCCCGCCAGTCCTAGGGCGGCCCGGTTATCACCGGCAGCAGTTTGACAGGCGCTCAGCACCAACAATTCTATTGGGTTAGTCTGACTGCGTTCTCCAACCTTTAAAAGGTGATCAAATTCCTCCAGGGTGATTTTTTCATCCCAGGCTAGCAGAAATGTTTCTCTCAAGTCAGAGCTAAATTGGCCGTGGGTAGCTAAGTGAAGGACGGGAAAGTCAGTTGCTTGAATTTGATCCTCAAGATTAGTTTTAGTGAATGCGTCATCAAGGAAGACCTGCGCAGGCACCTCGGATGAAATCTGGTTGACCTCTGCCGCTACTCCAGGTAAGGCTGCAAAACCCTGGCGAGACTCAGTGAGTCCCAACATTAATGCCTGCAGCTGCGAAGGCTCTAGCGATCGCGGCTCCAGCAGCTGTAAACCTGGAGTCAGCGCAATGCTGTACTTCTCGATCAAATACTGCTGACCGTCGTAAAGGGCCGCCATCGGTAGATTGCGCAGAGCCCCATCGAGGACAAAAACCAGGGTTTCTACACCGCTGGCGGCCAGCACCGTTTCGGCGGGTTGAATCAGCCAATTGTAGACTTCCTGGGAAAGCTGTAACCGTTTCTGGTCGGCAAAGGCTGGATTGAAGGCCTGTAGCAGCTGTTCTAAGGTATCCTCTACCTGGGTTTGGGTGAGAGCGGCGCTGTAATGACGGAGTGCCTGATTGGGCAGGGAAAGGACTACTTCTAGGCGATCTGGCAAAATAATCGGATAGATAATGGCGGCTGCCTGATCAACTTGATCAATTTGTTGAGGCCGTGCATCTATGCAGGCCGAGCGAAAGAAATTTTCTAACTCCGCCAGCTGTAATTCCTCAATGACTGCCCGCGCTTGTTTCAGGTTCTGCTGAGTAACGGCTTCAGACTTGAGCAGCAATCCAACCAACTCTCGATATACCGGCTCTACACTCTCCCGGTAAGAGAATTGAACTTCTGGATGGGTGGCTATTAGATCGCTGCGAATGGTTTTAAGGGTATTCGTTGCTTCTGTATAGGTTGCGATCGCTTTAGGCGTATTTGCCCGCTGTTTAAAGATACGACCCATCTGCCATTGCCAACGATAGGCCAGGTCTTTAGCATTGGCTGCTTGGGCTAACCCGAGGGCTTGCTGAGTCAGACCTTCGGCATAGGGCCATTGTCGCGTCTGTTCATATAGTTTGCCCAGTTGGCCAAGGGCGTAGGATTCAGCCTTGGTGTCCCGCAGGTCTTTGGCCTGCTGCACCGCAGTCGCCAATAATGGAGCCAACTCCGAGACCGGGACCAAAACGGGGGATGAATTTTCCTCGGCGCTGCTTGGTTCAGATGCGAGCAAGCTTTCAGCTAAATTCACCTGCGCATAGACAGCCATGCGGCTGGGGGCCACATCGGCCAATTGAGTCTTAATTTGCGGAACTAAGGCTTGAGCGGGCGCCCATTGCTCCGTTTCAAC
>JAKSDM010000189.1 GCA_022360135.1 Pseudanabaenales cyanobacterium
GGACCGAGGGCATGCTGTACCCCGTGCTCCACAAGCTGGAACGGGAGGAGGAAATCGTGGCCGAATGGAAGACGCCCCAAGGCGGACGACGACGCAAGTACTACCGGCTCAAAGAGAAAGGGAACGCCGCCCTCGAGAAACATCGCGCGGATTGGATGGCGGTCACTTCAGCGTTGGAAAAGTTATGGAAAGGATCAAGTCCATGTTTCAGCTAGAAGAAGCCATCAAAAAATGGCGAGCGGATTGCGCGCGTTCCGATTCGATGTCGCCCGACACTCTCGCGGAGCTGGAGACGCACCTGCGTGATTCCGTCGATCGGCTCGGTCGGACGGGACTCAGCACGGAAGAGACGTTCCTAGTGGCCCTTCACCGCCTTGGCGCTCCCGACGAACTTCACGTCGAATTCAACAAAGTGCATGGAGATCGCGCGTGGCTCGGCAGGGTCGCGTTGGCGTTGAGCGGCTATTTGGGAATTTCACTCGCGCTGAAGCTCATCGCGCTAGATCAAGCGGCGGCCGGACTGATCGGCTTGGTTCTTGGCTGGGAATCGGCTGGAGCACCCGCCGGCCACGGCTTCTCGCCACACTGGAGCGCGTTGCTGAACGTCTCGATCGGACTGGCTGGAACCGGGTTGTTGATCTGGATTCTCGCGTCGTTGGCCAAAGGCCCGGGACGCTCGTTTCTCAAGGGGTCGCCGGATGCTGAGCGTCGGATGTTTCAGTCTCTGGAAGGAACTCCGCGATCCGTCGGAAAGTTGGCGGTTTGGTGGCTCGTCCTTTACCTCGGCGCCAGTGTGACACAAGTGGCGTTCAACGTCGTCTCCTACCGAATGGTCACCCCGGAAGCCTACGGCGACTACGCCCTCTCGTTGAGCCTTTACAATCCGGGCTTCCATTTCGTCACAATGAGCGCGCTGGCTCTCGTCACCATGTTCTTGTGGCGGTCCCTACGACGCCAAGCGGACGCGTCTTGAAAAGAAAACGCGGGGCAAACCGATCTCGTCGCGCTCTTCCGAACTGAAGCCCGGATCTCGCCGGACGTTGATTTCACTTCGCGATTCGATGTCCGGGGCATACGCTCCGGAACGTGAGCGAGGCGTACCAACAGCTCCTGCGCGCCACGATCGAGCACCTCGAGCGGCTTCGTTCGAGAGGCGTCCGATTCGTGCCCGCGTCGACCGACGCCGCGGCTTCCCTCTCCCGCCCGCCCGCAGGCCGAACCGCGCGCCGCTCGGCCCCGACGACCGAGAAACAGCCCGCCCCTCCAACCCCGGAAACAAGCCCCGCCGCGCCGGTCGTCCGGCTCCGCCCTCCCGCGCCCGGTGAGAACAAACAACGCGCGCTCGAGACGCTGCAAGCGGAGGCGACGGCCTGCGTTCGCTGCCCCAATCTGGCGGCGGCGCGCGCGCACGTCGTTTTCGGCGTCGGAAATCCGGAAGCCGCTCTCATGTTCGTCGGCGAGGCGCCCGGGGCGGACGAGGACGCGCAAGGCGAGCCTTTCGTCGGGGCGGCCGGGCGGCTGCTGGACAAGATCATCCAAGCGATGGGCCTGCGCCGCGAAGAGGTCTACATCGCGAACGTGCTCAAATGCCGGCCCGACACTCCGGGGCGCCGATCCGGCAACCGCAAGCCGACGCCGGAGGAGATGGCCACCTGCAAACCCTTTCTTCTGCGCCAAGTCGAGATCATCCGGCCTCGCGTGGTCGTCGCGCTGGGTGTCACGGCGATGGAGGGTCTGTTCGAGCGACGCTGCGTCATCACTCGCGAGCGGGGGCGTTATCAGGATTTCGGCGGCATTCCGGTAATGCCCACCTATCATCCGGCCTACCTTCTCCACCACGAGTCCGTCCGCGAAAAGCGCAAAGTTTGGGAGGATATGCTGCGGGTTATGGAGACGCTCGGCATGGAGATCACCGAGAAGCAGCGCGGGTATTTTCTCAAGGCCCGGTCGCAATCTTGAGCCCGGTCGGCGGCCGCTTTTCGCATTGCGGGCGTGTGTCGGCGGGTCCAATATCGCGGACGCTACAGTCACCCCGGACTTCAACTCAACCATCCTCTTATATGGACATCACGTTTTCTTGTGAGAAATGCGCCCAACAGTTGGAAGTGGACGCCTCCGCGGCAGGCTCGAAAATCGAATGCCCGACCTGCGGAGCGAAGGTCGACGTGCCGCAGCCCGACTCGACCAACGTCCACGTCGGCAACCCCGTGACCACGTCGGCGGCCGCCAAGGAGCATCATCACTTCGTGGTGCCGGTCTCCGAGAAGAAATCGGAGAGCCTGATCGAGAAGCCGCAAAAGCCGCTCGAGGTCGCGGCCA
>JAKSDM010000229.1 GCA_022360135.1 Pseudanabaenales cyanobacterium
GCCTGTAGGCCCCTGAAACTGGGCTGAGGCTGTATTCGAAATTGTTGTTTGCGCCATTAATGGCGGAGCAGGATGGCTAATGAAACCCAGTAAGTAACTCAACAAAAAACCTACCAGGACAAAACCAGCGTGCTTGAGTAGACACGTTAATAACTTCACTGAAAAACCTAATAATTCAAGAATTCATAAACAGCAAACGCCCATTTGGAAGGAAAGCCCCTGATGAAATGAGCCTGTCTTCACCCGATTTACACAACTCGGCCGTTTATAGATGCATTCGCTTTGGCCGCACGATTTAGCAATGTTTGGGCTCAGATCCAATAAACAGTTGACTTCATAAAGGGATTCGATTCAAGCATTTGAAAAAAATGAACATCTGAAGACTTCATAACAACGAGTCCTCACAATGTTTTTTCATGCAGCTTGACATCACATTGATTAAGCCCTTTAGAACACTCCGATAATTTTCAGGGTGTTCTAAAGTCTTAAGTATTTCCCTGTGATAAAAGGTAACACAAATTCTATTTTTATCCGTAACTTTACCTATATTGAATGGATTATATCACAGACGAGCTTAATAGGAAGAGTATATTTACTTACAATACAGGGCGGTCTAAGCTTGACTATACTTCACACCCCACACCCCACTTTGCCGAGACATATTCAATCCCAGTGAAAATCGTTATAGCTGTCTCCTGTCTCCCGGCTTCTGACTCCTGTAGCAACTCTGTTCGGCAACAATTTTTGGAGACGTTCCAACGATATGTAAAGACGTTGCAGGCAGCGTCTCTACGAGAAAATTATCGGGCTTATCCGAACGGTATTGACTTCTGCAGGACTACCCCGGCGAATTTATCCCCAGGGTTCTTGGAAAACCTAAGAATCTGGGCTGCAATTTTATGCTTAAGTCAGCGCCATTTGAGTCAGCGCCAATGAGGCGATTGACCGATCACTAAATTAAAGACGCTTTCAATTGGCTGCAGAAGTTGCCAATCTCTGCTAATCCTTCAGCCGGTGTTCCCTCTGCGAGTCGATTGACAAAGGCGCTGCCTACAATCACGGCGTCTGCTCCCCAGCTCATCAGTTGGTGGGCTTGTTCTGGCTGCGAAACGCCAAATCCGACTCCAACAGGCTTGTCTGTAACACTTCGTAACTCTTCCAGTAAAGTGTTGACTCGAGTTTGCAGGCTAGAGCGCATTCCAGTGACACCAGTCACACTCACAAGATAAATAAATCCCTGCGAGTGGGTTGCAATCGCGCGAATGCGTTCCTTAGGGGTTGTGGGCGCCACCAGCAGAGTGATCTCAACCCCTACCGCCGCTGCGGGTTGGAGGAGCGTCTCTACTTCCTCCAAAGGTAGATCAGGGACGACCAAACCCCGCACGCCAGCTGTCGCAATTTCTTCTAAGAAAGTCTCAATCCCTCGATTCAGGATTGGGTTGTAGTAAGTAAACAGAATAATCGGAGCTTGGAGCTTTGGGCTAACAGTTTTAACCACCTCCAGCACGGACTCCAATTTTACCTCCCGCTGTAGCGCCCGGGTCGCTGCCGCTTGAATCACCGGTCCATCGGCCAGAGGGTCGGAATAGGGTACACCCAGCTCAATTAAATCAGCGCCAGCTTGGTCAAGCACCGGCAATGCCTTGGCCGTTGTCTCCAGGTCAGGATCTCCGGCCGTAATGAAGGGAATAAGGGCGCACTGATTGCGATCGCGCAGCATCTTGAACTGCTGGGAAACTGACTTCATTAAAGAACAACTCGAATTAACTGTTAGAGCAATGGGTTCTAGTTAAGACTATTATCAGTCCCAACCGAGACGATGGCTAACACATAGCATACAGAATTCAGGCGCAGGAATGGGAGCGGTTAGCAGCAGGAAGGGCTAAGGCCAATGATTAAGCGGGGTCAGAAAGTCGATGAGTGTGGCGGAACAGTTCCTAGGACCGTAGAATCCTATCTCCCGCACCCTATTGATGCAATCAAGCTCTAGGGTCATTTTTGGCTGCCGTGAACTTCTCGCCAACTGCACCTAGTGATCTTTCTCGCTCAATCTCAGCTTCAAGTTCAGCCACCTGTTCTGGGGTTAGTTCCTCTAAGCGCTTCTGCAAAACCGCCTCTTCATAGTCCTTGAGCTGTTGATTATAGGTCATGTTTTGGGTCAACACCCTAAATAGATAGGTCAACACCCAGCTAATCAAGCCAATAACCAGAAATACTTGGCTCCATACCCCTGCGGTGAGGGTATCCAATCCGACTAACTGGAGAATTAAAAAAACCCCACCGCCGACCAAAAAGGTTGCCAAGCCAATGCCAATCACATCAATTCGCCGCATTTGCCTTTGAATATCTCCCTAGCCTTGGAGTTGTCGCTTCTTAGGGCGAAAATTCAAAAACGGGCTGAGCAGCAGCAAGCCCGGAAAAAAGGCGAACACCATACCGTACAAAAAGGTTCGCTCCACAGAACCGGCAATATGCCAGCGAAGGTTCAAGTAGAGAAACAGCAGAGCTGGAACGACCACCAAATAAGCCCCGCCCAGAGCGAGGTAGAGAATCGCATCCAACGTGAGCTGTAGATTTAAGTCTGATAGGAGCTGTAGATTCAAATCTGGCATAAGTTGTTAAGTTCAAAATTGCATATCGCCCTTTCTTATCTTACAGGGCTAAATCAGGGGAACGGGACGGTTAATTATCCGGATTCAGAAATTGAGCAAGTTCCCCGGGCATAGGATGAACTCAAGTTATTTTTAAGAGAGTGAAACATTTTGCTGAAAACCTTCCCGTACAAGCATTCCTAACCCTCTGGCTAAATTTTCATGGCAGTTTAGTTGCATAGAACTCCAGTTGGTGGTGGAATAGACAGGGAAAACTAACTCTAGCAGCAACCAGCCGGTAAGGTTTGGAGTTGTGGGGGCGTGGCGGAATGGTAGACGCTACGGACTTAGAAAACTGAGCCTTGATGGAGAAATCTGTCAAGTGAATGCTCTCAAATTCAGGGAAACCTAAATTTGATATTGGGTAGTGGGTAATAGGCAATGGGTTTTCCCTCACCCCTAATTCCCCAGACCCAATACAGACATGGCAATCCTGAGCCAAGCCTTTAGTAAGGTGGAAGGCGGAGGGCGGAAGGGGGAGTAAAGCTTCATCCTTTCTCCTATTCTCCGATCAGAGCAAAGCTCTAACTCTTTCATCCTCAATAAGGAAGGTGCAGAGGCCCGACGGGAGCTACCCTAACGTTAAGTCGAGGGTAAAGGGAGGGTCCAATTCTCAAAGCCGCAATTAGGAAGGCTATATTCAGCTAATTGTCTGGCAGCAGCGAAAGTTGCGGGAGAATGAAAATCCGTTGACCGCAAGGTCGTGAGGGTTCAAGTCCCTCCGCCCCCATCTCAAGGTGAATCTGTCAAGTGAGTCTGAACTTAGAGACGTTTCAGTCAACATCTCTACGAGCAAATTATCGGGCTTATCCCTAGTCAACCATTGAACTCCCGAATTTTGGCTAAATACCGGATCAAACCCTCCTGAGGTTGTAGTTAATCCTATCTAGTTTGATCGTCGGCGTCTTAGCGTAGTCGCTAAGACAATAGTGATACGGGACTACAGGCAAGCAAAATCATTTGACGTTTGCCGGAAATCTGGTGAGTGCTTATAGGAGTTAATTATGCTATTCAGACAGCGATCGCAATGCAAAAATCGGCAGCAACCGTCCTACCTGGCGCTGAATTTGTTTAGATATCTTAAGTTAGGGTATTTCAACTAAGCAGGCTGGGGCAGTCTTCTGTCCAGGAGTGCATAGCTTTTTCAGTGATAACCGACAGAAATAGCGCCTAAGCCGACTAAGTATTTTTTCTGAGTTAGACTTTTTACATTACCGTCCCTATTATCGTCAACTTCAGTAATGATTGTGGACAAAATTCTGGGTGATAATCAGCGTCTATCGACTGGGCGCTCACGGCAATCAGTGGATGATCTTCATCAAGCACAGCAAACCATCTATGATTTCTTACTGAAAATTGTTAAGGAGCACCCTCCTGAAGAGGTTTTAGGCAAGTTTAAGCAACTTTTTATCCGCCCTGATGAAACCCTGAGTTCAGAGAAACTTTCAGCTCTATCCGTAATTGTATTGGCCAATAATGAGCTGGAATTTCGTAACACGCTAAAGCGTTGTTGTTACATCTTAGTTAACAACTGGGAAGTCCTTAGACAGCATCAAGCCGTTCAGGCGTTGGTTAGGCTATTCTCTGATCCGATTATTCGTCGTAATACGCTTTCACCAACCCTGAAGCGGCATCGGCAATGGTTAATTCACTTTATTGAAAGTAAGGACTTCCAGGACCTTGAACTCTTTGTCTTTAAATTTTCGACGGCAAAAAAGACAGGACACTGGTCTACTCGATACACCTCCTATTTGCTAGCTCCTCAGTATATTGATTCAGGAAATCCTGTAGAGCAGCGAGACGCCGCTAGAACCTTAGCAAAACGCCTGAAAGAAAGATTTAAATTTGATCTAGCTGTTTATACTGCTCACTCTCAAGCGGCTAATTCCACCCTAGCGGTCTCCCATCATCGAAACCCTAAAAACCCTACAGCGCTTGGAGAGGACGCCCTACGTCTGATCAAAACTCTGGTAGCGAAACGAGGTCAGTTTAGCTATCGAAACTTAGCTCATCTTTTTTTGCAGCAAACTAAACAACTGAGTTATGCAGGGTTCAAAAAAAGTCTGCTGGAATACCTGATTTTTTCTGAGAATCAGCAGGGATTTGTCAACGTAATCAAGCTCAAGTTAGCGGAGAAGTTAGAGAACTTATACCAAAAACATAGTCAGGCGGAAATTAATCGATCTCTAATCCTCAGAACCTGTAATCGTATGATCGATTGCCTGACTACCGAGGATCAGAAAAAACCATCCCCACTCTTCACCCTCCTGCTCTCTCAAGGAAATTCCTTAACCCTTGCAATCGTCCTACTAAAAATCATCTTAATCTCTAGAAGCTCCCATCTCTACCTAGAAGCACGCATTGCCGATCTTATCGGCTACTACGAACAGTATCCAGAGGAACAATGCGATTGGATAATCAACTTCCTCGAGATATTTAGCGTTACATTCGCTATTTATGCTGAAAATATAGAATATAACCTGGTCAAAGTGGTTGAAGATGAAGCGGATCACGCCCTCAACCAGGCAGAAATCGATTCGTTCAAAGATGAAGATATCGAAGCCTGCCGCATTTTCTCTCAGACGATCAGGCCTTAAGTCTCCATTGAGGGGTTGGCTGGGCTGAATCGCTCAGTCGATTCAGCCCAATCCTTAGAGTTCTGACGCCAGACTTGTAGGGCGGCCCAATGGACCTCTCGCCAGGGAAGATGGTTCTGGTGAGCTAAGGCGGCGCAGTCTTCATACTCGGGCTGTACATTTAAAATTGGCCCCTGCTGACCTGGCTGAGCAATTTTGATCCGCACCTCGCCATAGGGGGTTTGAACAGTCTGCATCTCTCGGTGCAGGATATGGCGCCGTTGGCTCGAACGGCGCACCCCTAAGGTGGTTGTTTCTCGAAATAGGACTGTTTCACAGCGATCGGCTTGCGCTGGATGGCAAAGCACTGTCAGCAAAAATCCAGGTCGAGACTTTTTCATGCCAACTGCCTGGGTAAAAACATCCACCGCTCCTGCTTCGAATAAACGA
>JAKSDM010000631.1 GCA_022360135.1 Pseudanabaenales cyanobacterium
ATCCTAAGGGTGAAAAAGTAGATCTGGGAAAAAACGGTTGACCTCGATCAAGATACCCGCAGTAAACCAAATCCAGAGCACCCCTATTACGGGAGCGCTAGTCAGAAACTTTTTTAAACCACCTTCCATGAAAAGTTCTCCTAAAGATAATCTGAATCAGGTAAATGCTAGCGAGGAGAGACGGTGACTTCCTCATCACTGGCCATCATCGAACCTGAAGCAAAAGCGCCAAATGCGGTCAGAGGCCAGGTTGCTCCCGCCATGGAACAGGTGAGAGCTAAACCCACATCAATAAAGATTTCATTTTGCTCAGGATTTTTCGTCTTACGACTTGCGATTAGATAAGAACGTCCTGCCCAACCGATCCATCCAGCAATGTAAAGGAACATAAGGCCAGGAATGATGAATTCGCCCAGATGAGATAAATCTCCATCCACGATTAGGTGGGGGAGTCCATCTGCACCGCAGAGGACGCCAGAATTACCGTAGGCCTCAAATCGCGCTGCTGCTTGAGCATTGATTGCATTGGCCGCCCGCTCTTGAAAAGCGGGGGATTCGCTGCAGGGGACAAGCCCAGCTACACCAGCAAAGGCCGGGAGAGTGAAACCAAGCCAAAGAAAAAGGCCTGAAACTAGAGCAAACAACCGTCGCATAAATTGTTTCCCTTTATTACACAAAAAAGAGGTTTATTGCACAAAACGTTAAGTTGTTTGTACAACTATTCACCCAATATCCAGGTCATCATACTCCTCTAGGGAAACGCCGTAAAGCACTCCCCGGGTAGGAGTTTACATCTCGAAAAACTATCAACCTATGGCGACAATTTTGGCCCTTGAAACCAGTTGTGATGAAACCGCCGCTGCTGTCGTCAGTGACCGCCAGATATTGAGCAATGTGGTGGCTTCTCAAAGCTCAATTCACGACAGATATGGCGGCGTTGTCCCCGAGGTCGCCTCACGCCAGCATGTAGTCGCCCTTGGAGAAGTCATCGCTAAAGCGCTCCAATCTGCCGCCATCGATTGGCCTGATATTGACGGGGTGGCGACCACTTGCGCACCGGGATTGGTCGGTGCGCTACTGGTTGGCCTTACTACCGCCAAAACCCTGGCCATGCTTTACCAGAAGCCATTGGTAGGGGTGCATCACTTAGAAGGGCACATCTACGCTACTTATCTGAATCAACCTGATCTACATCCGCCTTATCTATGTTTACTAGTGTCAGGGGGACATACCAGTCTGATCCAAGTAAAGGGCTGTGGCGATTACGCCATCTTAGGTCAAACTCGAGACGACGCTGCCGGAGAAGCCTTTGATAAGGTTGCTCGTCTGCTCGGGCTGGGCTATCCAGGGGGACCCATCATCGATCGTCTAGCGACTGAGGGAAACGCCCAAGCCTTTA
>JAKSDM010000416.1 GCA_022360135.1 Pseudanabaenales cyanobacterium
CCTTGATCCGATTCAGACAAAAATTCTTCGGCAGAAATATTTCCTTGAAAAAAGGCCTTCGCTTGTTTCAAACCTTGCACAACCTGTTTAAACCCCATATACCTAACTAGAAAGGCGGCTAGAGGAGAGTTTTTGATATCAAAATTAGATTCCTGAGCGCGTCCTATCTCTAGGAGTTCCATCACCTCCTGTTCTATAGAATTTGTAGCCAGATGAGGAGATTCAAGTTGCGGTAAGCGACCCTGCCAAGTATTCTCATTCGATACCTCTAAAGTCTGTATTCCCCCTAGCGTGATTGGAGGAATCGTTTCTCCTAGCTGGATCGAAAGTGCTTCAAGCATCCCAATCGCCAATAACTTTACATTCAAATAGAGACGGGCGACGGTAATATTTTTGTCGGCTCTTTGCAACATCGCTTGATAGTATTGTGAGTTTGGTTCATCTCGAAATTGTCGAAAAATCAGGCTGGGATCGAGGAAATTCATGAAACTGGCCGTTTTCTCCAGGGCGTGGCGGTACTGGCGAATCGTATAGGTCGGACAACCTCGCAGACAGGGGTTTGCTTCTGGTAAGAGAAGCCAGGTGTAACTGAGAAAAACCGCAGCCTGAGGCGCCGCAAAATTTTCTACATCTCGATTGATCAGGCGAACCGCTCGCTGAACTGCCTGCACAATAGCCTCCCGCGTCATCCCCAAATTAAATCGATGATTCGCCAAAACCAGTTTGTGATAAAGCTGATCACTAGGTAGAAGTCCAGCTGGAGAAGGGGGTCTAAATGGAATGGTTGCTTCAATACAAGCGACAATTTGAGCCAACTCAGCCCACCCTAAAATTGGCTTTAACCATTGCACCGCAACTAACGCACTGAGAAATTCATTCTGTTCTAACGCCAGATGCTGACCCGGCTGGACATCAAAAATAGTGATCACTAATTCAAAGCCCCGATCCTTGGGAATCTCCCCTGAATCCCGCAGTTGGAGCCGTCCACGCACCTGTTTAATGAAGGGGTTCAGGAGTTCGCTGAGGGTAGCGTCAACGCCTCCATCAATCTGGACATAGACCAGATCATGAAATAGCGCTGCTAGCGCCTCAATGGCGTCTCCTCCTTGGGCCACATCGAAACTATGCTGTAGAGAATGAAAATAACGACTTGGCGCCGTCATACACTGGACAATTAGCCCTGTGATCTGCTTTAGCGTCTTCAGGGCGACATCCGCCCGTAGCTGCTGCATCGCCCAAGAGAGATAATCTAAGCATTGCTGCTCGCCAGCGGACTTAATCTGATTTTTTAGCAGTCTTGAGCTAGCCGTCATCCATTTCTCTGAGTTGATTGATTGTCGTCAGCGCTGAAACGCTTGCTTACGACTACAACAATGCCCCCGAATTCAAATTGCTGCTGTTGAACCATCTACTGAGAAAATTTTGAGGGAATTTTCAGTACAGCCCTACTTTATTCTCTTTATCCATACCCAAATCTATTGGGGTATTAACATCCTGCTTTAGGAGTCAGCTCCAGTCACTGCTCAACAAAGCTTCACTCATGACTGATGGAGGAGCGCTATGTTATCAAGAGGTAAGAGCAGGGAGACGGCCCTGAACCTGAATTTAGAGATGCGCTTTGTTTAATCCAGCATCAATCCGCTAAACCTGATGATCATCTGTTTCTAATCTAACCCTGTGCCCAAAGTTAGTGTTTGCATTCCCACCTATAATCGAGCAGCAATCCTACCCTATGCAGTCAATAGTGTTTTGAAACAAACCTATAGAGATTTTGAGCTGCTCATTTGTGATGATGCTTCCCCAGATAATACTGCTGACGTTATAAAGCAGTGGCAAGATTCACGCATTCGTTATATTCGCCATCCGGTTAATATCAAGCGTAGCCGCAATATGCGTTCAGGGTTTGAGGCGGCTGAGGCGGAGTTTTTTATTAAATTTGATGATGACGATGCTTTGACACCGCAATTCCTGGAGAAGACGGTAAGGGTGTTAGAGGCTAACCCGACAGTGGATTTTGTTTGCACTGACCATTGGATTATTAATGCTAAGAATGAACAAGATGAAGCGGCGACTCAGACGAATTCCGCCAAATGGGGAAAGGCCAGATTAACTGAGGGGATAATTCCCGACTTACTGACAGAAACGTTTCAGCATCAAAGTTTACAGGTGGGTTCGACTTTATTTCGCAAAGCTTGTCTCATGGAAGCTGATTTCATGCGGCCAGAGGCGGATGGCTGTGAGGATTTTGATCTGCTGGTTCGGTTGGCGATCGCCGGTAAGACGGGGTACTTTATTCCTGAGCGGTTGATGGAATACCGTTTCCATGGGGGGCAAACTAGCCTTAAGCAGGATATTCACTTCCTCTCGGCTAAGCTGTTTTGCCTCAGCCACTATCAGTTTGATGATCTTAAACTAGAGCGCTCTCGGCTCTCGAAAATAAATAGTCTCAAGCAGGTGCTGGCTCTGCGATTGATTGAAAAAGGGCAAACCCAACGGGGCCGTGACTTGCTGCAGGAACTAGAGCAAGTAGGCCCGCTTTCTTATCGGGCCAAGGTTGGCATGGCCCTGTCTTATCTACCTGTTGGCCTGCGCAAATGGGTGTTCCAGAGTTTCCGTCAGGTTCGACCAAAGGACTATAGCGAACGGGTTCGTAATGCGACAGGATAAATCTCTCCGAGCGTTCCTATTTTTGGGGCTAGGGATCCTGGCCGCTGGAGTCATGCGACCGGAGGTTTTCTCTCAATCTGCTACAGAATTCGCCCTGCCTTCAGAAACAGCCTCATTAAAGTCTTTTGCCATTGAACAACAGCTTCAGCACCAAACCTATTCCCGATCAAATAGTACGGTTCATGTCCTCCAGATTCAGGCTCAAGGGCCTTATGCGATAATCCC
>JAKSDM010000685.1 GCA_022360135.1 Pseudanabaenales cyanobacterium
ATATTCAGCCAGGGGATGAGGTAATTATGCCTTCCTACACATTTGTATCGACTGCCAATGCCTTTGTACTAAGGGGCGGCGTCCCTGTCTTCGTCGACATTCGACCTGACACCTTGAACATTGATGAGTCTAAAATCGAAGCGGCAATTACTCCTAAAACTAAAGCGATTGTCCCCGTCCATTACGCCGGTGTTAGTTCTGAGATGGACAAGATTATGGAAATCGCCCAGCGTCACAACCTGCTAGTGATTGAGGATGCCGCTCAAGGGTTGATGTCAACCTACCATGGAAAACCATTAGGGAGTATTGGGCATCTAGCGGCCTTCAGTTTCCACGAAACTAAGAATGTGATCTGTGGTGAAGGGGGAGCATTACTGATCAACCATCCAGACTATATCGAACGGGCTGAGATCATTTGGGAAAAAGGAACCAATCGTAGTCAGTTTTTTCGAGGACAAGTAGATAAGTACACTTGGGTAGATGTCGGCTCATCCTTCTTACCGAGTGAAATGAATGCCGCCTTTCTCTGGGCCCAACTTGAGCATGCGCGATCGATTACCCAAGAGCGCTTGCGAATCTGGAAACAATATCACACTGCTTTTACAGATTTGGCGGCAGAAGGGAAACTAAGTCGCCCTATTATTCCAAATATCTGTCAGCATAATGCCCATATGTATTACCTTTTACTGCCAGATTTATCAAGCCGCACAGAGGCGCTTAAGCAGTTGCGCGCTCTGGATATCGATGCTGTATTTCACTATGTTCCGCTGCATTCTTCTCCCGCTGGTCAAAAATATGGTCGTAAACATGGAAACTTGGCGCATACAGATAATTTGAGTGATCGATTAATCCGCTTACCCTTGTGGATAGGGATTAGTCAAGATTTAGTAGATGTTGTCATTGCAGCTGTCCATGAGTGTTGTACTTAACCCGATCTTCACTCCTGTAGGGTTATGCCCTGCTTGTAGAGTGTTCTTGTCTAACTAGAACGTTTATAGGAGTTGTAATATCTCAGTTCTCAATCTTTATAGAAGAACTAGTCAACAAAATGTCAAATTTTGAGGTCAAACTGAAAACCATAGATACAGATAGTTTTCTACCAAAAGTAACCCAGATAATTTTACTAATTGCGGTAATTTTCACCCTGGGTTTACGTCTTTGGGGGATTGACAAAGGGTTCGATATCACCGACGAAGGCTATTGTTTATTAGGGTTTCATGCCTTACAAGAACGATTTGAAGTTATCACCTCTTTTCATACTATC
>JAKSDM010000973.1 GCA_022360135.1 Pseudanabaenales cyanobacterium
AACCTCTCAACCCACCTGACCTCTTCCTGAGCTTCTCGCTAGCTATTCCCATTCCAAGGATTAACCAGCATCGCTCCAGTGGGTTCAAAATCGGCGATATTTCGAGTCATCAAGTGTAGACCATGTCGCCGGGCTGTTGAAGCGATCAGCCCATCACAAACAGGAATGGTCATTCCCTTTTTCTGCGCCTCTGCAGTGATCTCTCCCCAAATCCGCACCACCTCCAAATCGACTGACAACAGTCGGTCTGCATAATTGCGCTCAAGCTTGTGAACCCAGTTCAACAGTTCCTGTTTATGCTTGCTCGCCTCAAGCAGTGCAATCCCCTTAACAATTTCGCCAATTGAGATTACGCTAACAAATAGCTCCTCACTGGCTAGTTCATCAATTGCCCCCCTCACTCCTCGATCACAATTGGGACGCCTCAGTTCAGATAAGACGCAAGTGTCCAGTAGCGTTCTCACAGCTCTACATCCCTGATGGGGGAGGGATCTCGCTCTAGATCAACGCCTTCGAGAGTTGGATCGTTCTCCAGCAAAAACTCTTTGAAGTTAGATTTCGCTCCAGTCAGCTTTTCATAGTCGCACTCAGCTAGCACAATCACGACATCATCCCGACGCATCACCCGTTGAGGGCCTTCCGAGAGCGCCCGGTTAACCAACTCGCTAAACCTGTTCTTTGCATCCGCCAGCCGCCATTCCATAGAATAACCAATCTATCTAGCTAATCTAGCTATATTCTAATCCATAGTAGATGGGTGATGGAATGCTTTCACTGCCCGCTATCAGGATGTATCGCTATATAGTCAATGGCGCAATCAGTGATTTTTCCAGGGCGATCGCACCTCTCCCACTGCGATCGCACCTCTTATAGTAACTAGTAGATTGAGTTGGCAGCGCCCATATTAACTCTTTGAGGTCGCAACGCGATCGCTTTCCGTCGCTTCGGAGGAGTGTGGATGCATGCAGGGATCGACCTAGGCGCCAGTTTGGGGATCCTCATCATTGGCTATTGATAAACATACTGGATTAATGAGGCGCGGGTCTAGGTAATTTTACGATGGTTGTCACTGCCAGTTTTTCGGAGTTGGCTATTGATAAACATACTGGGTTAATGGGGCGCGGGCCTAGATAATTTCACGATGGCTATCACTGCCCGTTTTCCGTATAATTTCAACCCATTTTTTGACCTTTAGACATACGGTCGTTTGATTAGGCAGATCTCTTGAGGAAAAAAACAAATCGACATAGCAGATGGAACAGCGCCTTCATCCCCCTTTGGATGAATGTTGACTTAGAGAATGCTTTTTTCAGGGTTGACGAATTATTTTAGTCCCTTGTAACTCTGGGTTCTAGAGTATTGTCACTTCATCATATTTTTGTCGACCCGACCGAATCTTTATTTTCCTGTCATGGTTGACTGCACTGATGTTAGAGGATTTTTAATGTTGCTAATTTGACATTGAGAAACATCTGTGAAATGAGCCTGTTTTAGGCATCTAAGTTGCGTCTACCGACAAAAGAGTTAGAACCCACAGGAGGTTAAATCAAGACATGAAAATTCGTCACGCTCGTTTGCTGCTCTCTTCTGCATTTATACTCGCGGGAAGCGCACTGATGGCTCCCCAGACTCTGGCTCAGACTGTTGATGTTCCCTTTTCGGGGACTGTTCCAGGGGCTTGTTCCTTCGGTGTTCCTGTGGCCGGTACACTCCAGTTGGATAATGCTGGCAATAATGCTGGGAAGCGGTTATTCACTCAAAATCCGGGTCAGGTCGCCATCACCTGTAGCCAACCTGTTAACATTTCCGTTAGCCCGCCAACGAGTAGTAATGCAATTAGTCCGGCATCCCAAAGTAGTAATGTTGTGGTTGGGAGTGGAGCTAATTCGGGCGCCACAGCAGGAACCCCCAGCACTCCTTTGGCGCTCACCAACGCCGGAACCGATAATCTTGAAGTCAGAATGACTCATGTGGACAATAATATTCTGGCTGCAGGGACTTACGATTTTCAGGTGACGCTGACTGTTGTTCCTTAAGATCTAA
>JAKSDM010001647.1 GCA_022360135.1 Pseudanabaenales cyanobacterium
CATAGGGGCAAAGTCAGGGGCGCGCCTGGTCAGTTTTCCCACCGATACTGTACCTGCATTAGCAGCTCGTCCAGATCAGGCGGAACGCCTCTTTGCACTCAAGCAGCGGAGCTTAGACAAACCCCTGATTCTGATGGCGGCTACAATAGGCGATCTTTGGCCATATTTAAGTGGAACTCCGGTAGAACGGTCCATTTGGCGAAGCGTCGCCGATCGCTATTGGCCGGGGCCCCTAACTCTGGTATTATCTGCCAGCGATCGCTTACCCTCCATGATTAATCCCACCCAAACGGGCTCGGTTGGCGTCCGGATTCCCAATCATCCCATCGCGCTGCACATCTTGACTCAAACTGGTCCCCTGGCCACCACTAGCGCCAATCGCTCAGGCTTCCCCGCTTTGCAAACAATGGCTGAAATAGAAGCCCAATTTCCCACTGTTCTTACCCTATCCGACACCGCTCTGGTTAATATTCAATCTGCCTGGACTTCAGGCTTGATCAAGGGATGTGTCCATAGTGATTCCTGGGCGCCTCCAACCTCCGGCATTCCTTCCACAATCGCCAAATGGACTGGAAAAAAGTGGGAAATCCTACGCCAGGGAACCATCCAATTAGAAACCTAAAACGATGAGATGATCAACGAGCATGAGTTGGACAAATCTGATCGGTCTATTGTTGGGAATTGCCTTAGGCGCTGGCGGCAGCTGGCTCCGACGCCGCAAAGCATTCCCTCCGGAAGGGGTCAGCGCTTCGAAAGAGCCTGATAGTCAAGTCTTAGCCTTACAAAAGCAACTCCATCAAACTCAACTGGCTTATTGCAGAATGGCTGAGATGGAGCAGTTCAAGGGCGGTTTTTTAGCCCGCACCTCCCATGAATTGCGATCGCCCATCAGTCAACTGCTCAGTCTCCATCAGATGATTCTGTCAGATCTTTGTGATGATCCGGCCGAAGAGCGAGAGTTTGTGGCTCAAGCAAACCTTGCCGCCCTAAAGCTGCTTGAGCGATTAGATCAGCTGATTGATGTTTCAAAACTAGATGTGGGCAGAGCGCAGCCCCAAATCCAACCCTTGAATCTGGCCAGCCTCTTTGCTCAGGTCCATCAACTGACTCATATGCAAGCAGCAAACCAGGGCCTTTTCCTAGAGGTGCTTCCGCCTGATCCCCAGGTTTATATCATGGCAGACTCCAAATGGCTCCAACAAGTATTGGTTAGCCTAGTGCAATCCGCCATTTCCTTGACCGAGACGGGCTCAATTCGGCTGCTAGTGCCGCCGCAATCCCTCTCCTCAGAACAGGTCTACATCTGGCTGGAAGATCATCGACCCGCAGCAGCATGGTGTGAACCCTTGGACCTTTTGAAAGAAAAACCCGCCCTGGCTCCATCGCCACTGCCTGACTCACCGACCGCTTTACCCGGCTCACCCTCTGTTCGCTCCACCGATTCAACAATAGCCAATAGCCTACCAGTCGGCCTCAGGCTAGAAGAAGTTCAGAGCATCCTACAGGCCATGCAAGGACGAGTAGACATTCTCTCCACCCCTGTTTTTCCTTCCTCTGACGCCCCCCAGCCCAATACCTCAGACCCCAACCTGAGCCGAATTCAATGCTCAATCCCCAACGCCTGCGATCCTACTTTGGGGTAGATGGGTGGATAATTAGTGGATGGGTGGATGAGAAATCACCCATCTACTCATTTACTTCCCCACTCCCTCGCTGCCTCACTCAGAACTCGGGCGTCATCGGCAAAAGGTTGGTTGAAAAGCGCCAGGGTTGTAGAGGGATTGGCTTGGAAACCAATGCGCTCATAAAAGCGCTGCTGGTAAGTGGTCATCAAATAAACCCGCTCAACTCGGCTCATATGGGGATGGCTAAGCACAGTTTGGACAAGTTTGCGCCCCAAACCCGCCCCCTGGTAATCCGGGTGAATAACGACATCCCAAATCGTTCCCCGATAAACCCCATCTGAGGTTGCCCTGGCAAATCCGATTAGGCGGGCGCCATCCCACACGGCAACCACTGGTTTGCTGTTTGCGATCGCCACTTTTAAGTCTTCCAGACAACGGTTGCGAGCCCAAAAAGCAGCCCTTTGCAAGAGGGACTGTAACTGCTCTAAATCAGTTGGAGAAAAGCTTTCGGTAAATTGAAACTGAATATGACGGCAGTCCATAATCGAAAGTGTATTTAAACTGTAGGG
>JAKSDM010001661.1 GCA_022360135.1 Pseudanabaenales cyanobacterium
ATTCTCCTGGAATGGTTGTAATCAAATTGCCGAAGTGATCAATATATTGAATGGCGCCTGTGACGCCGAATTCTGTCTGGGTATAGCTCGGAATATCGAGCTTCACTAACGTTTGGGGATCAATCACCTCACCTAAGTCTAGCAATGCTACGCCACTCGCCAGGTAAGCCCCGACTGGCGCGAAGATATCTCGACCATGGAAGGTGACGCTAGGGGTAGGGGTGGCCCAGAACTCTGGATTGGTAAGTTCAACTGCCGCGATCGCCTCCTGCTGTTGCAATACCCCACTGAACACCCCATTGTCTGGCCCAACCAGAAATCCGTTAGAGAATTGAATCGCGATCGCCCGTCTAGAGGTGCCAACGCCCGGATCCACCACCACTATATGAACCGTTCCGGCTGGAAAGTAAGCATATGCGGTCAGCAGATTGAACCGAGCCGCCGCTAAATCTTGAGGCGGAATCTCATGGGTCAAATCCGTAACCCTCAGGTCTGGATTAATCTGGGCAATGACGCCTTTCATGATTCCGACGTAAACGTCCTGATGGCCGAAGTCGGTGAGTAGGGTGATGAGGTTTGCCACTGTTGAGGGAGAGGGGGAGAGGGGGAGGATGGAGGAGAGGGGGAGAGGGGGAGGATGGGGAGGGATTAGCTTATTGATCGAGAATAGGGATTTTCAAAGTCCCTCTCCCTCGGGGAGAGGGATTTAGGGTGAGGGCGAAAACTGCGGCTCTCGATTATAGATGAGGTTTAACTCTGAGTTGCTGCCTCCCCACCCTCCCCATCCTCCCCATCCCCCCTATCCTCTCCATCCTCCCTATCCCCCCCTCTCCCCCTCCTTTTTCGCCTTGCAATCAACTACAAAGTCTGTCATTGCTCTGGCGCTGATGCTCCGCCGCCAAGTCCGCTAGCCCCATCCGCTCGTACTTTTCAAAAGGTTGATGAATCCAGGGATTATCCGCCAAATAATCAACGTAATAGTCTGGCTTAATCACTGAGCAGGCTTTGTACCAAAGGACAGCGGTGCGCACTTCGTCAATATAAAAGCCATAATTATGATCTAGCCAGGATAACGTTCGCTTGAGGCTCATCCCAGAGTCCACTAAATCATCCACTAACAAAACATGACTGCCTAAATTTGCTGTTGTCATGCAAAGGTCGCGGGAGAAAGTGATGGATCCTCGCAATCGATTATTCGGTCCGCCGTAAGATGCAGTGGAAAGAATGGCTAGCGGTAGATCAAACAGGCGGCAGAGAATATCGCCAACCCGTAAGCCGCCTTTCGCTAAGCAGATAATCTGATTAAACTGCCAGCCTGACTCATAGACTTGAATGGCAAGCTGCTCGATCTGACGGCGATAGTCTGACCAGGAAACGTAGAGGTCTGACATAACTGAAGAAATAGTAACCGGAATTCAAGATAGGAAGAATGGAGCAATAATACACTGATGGCGATCGCAACGATGACATCCATCTAACAGACTCTCGGCTATGAACAATTCTTCCTCGGATAAGCCTACTTCCAGAATGTCCGCCGCCAAGCTTGGCTTAGCCGCTAAACTTGCCTATGGAGCAGGCGATATGGGCGCTGGCATGACGGCGAATCTGATTGCCTTCTCGTTCTTGATTTTTCTCACGAATGCAGCTGGCTTGAGTCCGCTGGCAGCCGGTACAGTTTTGCTGATCGGCAAAATCTGGGATGCTGTCAACGATCCCTTTGTGGGGGTGCTGAGCGATCGCACCCCCACCCGTTGGGGACGCCGCCATCCTTGGATGTTTCTGAGCGCCCTCCCCTTTGGCCTGACCTTTTTCCTCATGTGGTTGACTCCCAATCTGGGAAAGTCTGAAATTAGCTTCTGGTCCAGTCCTCTCTTCTGGTATTACGTCATCGTCTCAATTCTATTCCAGACCTTTTACACCAGCGCCAATTTGCCCTACACCACCCTCACAGCTGAACTCACTCAAGATTATGATGAGCGCACAGAACTGACTAGCTTCCGGCTGGCCTTCTCACTGACAGGGGCGGTGCTGGCGTTGGCGTTGGGGATAGCGGTGAACGGGTTCATTCCGGATGATGTTCGCTTACAGTATGCCGTTTTGGGGGGGATTTGTGCGATCGTCTCAGTCATCCCTTTATTTTGGTGTATCTTCGGCACCTATGGCCCTACTCAACGCCAGCAGCGGTTAGTCGGGCGATCCACCGAAGCGGAAGCGGATAGCGCTGGTGAAATGCCCCTGCTGAAGCAATTTCAGGTGGCGTTTAGCAACCGTCCTTTCTTATTTGTAGTTGGTATTTACCTATTCTCTTGGCTCGCTATCCAAGTCACCGCCGCCATCATCCCGTACTTTGTCACTGCTTGGATGGGATTAGACTCCTACTTCTTGGCCGCCCTGTTTGTTCAAGGGCCAGCCATCGTCATGATGTTTATCTGCAGTGCGATCAGTCAGCGCGTTGGTAAACAAAGCCTTTACTTCATTGGCATTGGCTCCTGGCTGATGGTGCAGATTTTTCTGTTTTTCCTCCAACCGGGACAGACTCAATTGATGTATTTGCTATGCATCACCGCTAGTTTCGGTGTAGCGACCGCCTACATCGTACCTTGGGCCCTCTTACCAGATGTGATTGAGTTGGATGAATTGAACACAGGTTATCGTCGCGAGGGTGTCTTTTACGCCTTCATGACTCTGTTGCAAAAAATGGGGCTAGCGCTGGGCCTTTTCCTGGTAGGCGCGGCGCTGGAGTGGGCGGGGTTTGTAGAAGCCACTGCCGAGATTCCGATGCCAGTGCAACCCACCTCTGCTCTGTTGGCGATTCGCTTCGCGGTGGCGCTTTTGCCCATGCTGTTTCTGGTGGGTGGATTGATTCTGACCTATTTTTACCCCATCACCCGTGAGGTTCATGCGGAGATTTTGCTGAAGCTAGC
>JAKSDM010000021.1 GCA_022360135.1 Pseudanabaenales cyanobacterium
ACGCTGGCGCTAACTGGGCAATTAAAGGCTCTTCCAATGTTTGGTGTTTATTAGCCATCAAAACTTCTAAATGTTCGCTAAGACGCTGTCTTTGGGCTAGATTGGGGACATAGATTTGTCCGCCCTGTTTGGTAAACAGCGGGGTTGAACCGAGTGCTTGATAATTGCCGATTTCTAAAGACCGTTCACTGAGCAACGGCAAATCCTGCTTTGTGGGTAGGAGGCCAGGGGGTAAATGCCCTTCCAGCAACGCCAGAATGTGGTTATAACAGATTTTGGTGTTGATTCCCCGTTCTTCGAGCAGATGCATGATCCCACTGATGGGCAAGGGCTGATCTGGGAAGTTGCGAATCAGCTCCAGCAATAGGAAATAGTCGCTATATTGCTGGCGGACCATATCCAACACCTGAGGATAGCGAGCTAGGTTCACTAGCCCATAGGCAACCCGACTGCAGCTGGCTGGGCGATCGCTAGGGTAAGTATCCTGAATAATGGTGGCATTGGGAAATTTCTGTCGTAGCCAGCGGGCGATCGCGGCTAGAGAAGCCAAGCCTCCGGTGCAAATCACCTGGTTAATCGCTTGTGGGGAAAAGCCGGTTTGACTCAACAATATATTTAGCTGGCGATTCACCCGCTGAATATAGGGCAAGAAAATTCGACTTTCCAAGCCTTTGCGTCGGATTATCCAACGTTGACCCCCAAGTTCTAGTTGGAATTGAAGCTGATGCTGCAAAATCAACTTCAGATGTCGAGCGGCTTCCAGCAGACTTCGGCCCAATAAGGATTCTTCTAGACGTTTTTGCAAACGCTGCCGATTGATCAACTCAGGCTCCCCCGAACGCGGCAGTTCTAAGGACTCTAGCCCCAAACTTCGCCAATCAGCCTGGACTGACTCTGGTAGAGTGGCTTGCCAAGCCCATTCCCCAGCAGCATCAGAAGTCGTGGGTGAGGCAGTCGTCGGGTTTTCGCCAGGGTGCATCTGACGGTTGGCGGATGGATAGAGTAGTTGACAGATAATATCTTGGTCGATAGCATCGCCAGCATAAGCAAAACTGCGTAATGAGAAATCTGCGTAGGTCAGCTCCTGTAAGGTTTGGGGAAGATCTACAAGGGTTAGTTCGGTCAGACTTGCGCCAGCGTTAATCACAATTGTGCCGCCCTGCCAGTCGCAATTATAGAGGCCTTGCTGGCGAGGGGTTTGAGGGGTCTGCGCCGGAGCTTCAGCAAGCGGATTACGGAGACCTGACAAGACCACTGCGATTCCATCTTCGACGAAGAAAATTTGTTCCGGATGGATCACCAGCTGAGCGGCTAAAAGCGCCTCTCGAATATTGAAACTGTAGGTATCTGGCCAGTTTGCAGGATATCCAATGATGACACCCTGGAGTGCATCTAGCGCCTGCTTAAATCGGTAAGGGGCTAAACCGATAGCCCCGCAAACAAGGGTGGAGTTAGGAGCGGCTGGATTCCCCGGCTGATCAATCGCCCAGAGTGTTTGCAGCATTGCCTGAAGGCTCTCTTGGGCCAGATTGAGGGGAACCTGTTGAGAATCAGACCATTGAATGGCTGGTTCCCAAGTCTGATGATTAGAGGAATAAAAGGGAATACCCACTTTGAGTAAGGATTTGAACGACCGCAAGAGCAGCCCCGGCTCAGCGGCAGGGGCGGCGGCTTCATCGGCAACCAGGGTATTACGATCCAGGGCGAGTTTCAGCGCTGTAGGCCCCACAGCCTCTACCTGCAACCCTGACTGTAGTGAGGTTGGCGTCCCGCCGTCTAGAACGCTTGTAGGGGCAAGGTAGGCGATCGCAGGCAAGCGGAATAATTTTTCGGGGGCGGCATTTGAGCCTTGGTGATTCCCAGATACCCAGTAAATTGGATAGGCGTCGCCCCCAACTCGATCCATCAGCACAGCCGACAGTCCGGTTGCGCCAAAGTCAATCCCCAAAAACCACTGTTGCGGCTGAATATCCTCCTTGGTTTCCGCCGAAGGCGGTAAATCAATCACTGCCGACTCAAGCCCAGCCAGTTCGTCTTCAACTGGATCAAAGCCAGCTGCGATCGTCCCTGCCGAGTCATCCCCGTTAGCCTCAAGATTTTCCTCAACCCATTCCCTAGCCTCAGTTTCAAGCTTTGCCGAGGGGTTGGATGTCAGGCCTGCAGTCGGATCTGATATCGGCGGCTCTAGCGTCGTCCCCCCTCTATAAGGTCCGGCTCCAGCCATCACGGCATCAGTCCATTCCCCAGATCGGAATTCCGCTGCCAAGGCTTCATCCAGCAACGCCTCTAACTCCGCCTGATCAGAAGTATCACTAGTGATATTTGTCTCTAAAGTCTGGTTGCTGGGGGGCTGACTCTGCTGATCAAGGCCCAGGTCTAAACTGCCATCCACATCAGGCAGATCGGGAACCAAAGCAGATTCTAGTTGAGCCCAATTGTACGGACTCTCACCCTCGGGCGCAGCGCTTAGCGCCTCGGCTAAATCATCGGGTATAACGCCCCTTTCTTCATCAGATAGGTGACTTAGACCAGGGAA
>JAKSDM010001430.1 GCA_022360135.1 Pseudanabaenales cyanobacterium
ACGTTTATTTCAGTATCAATTATCGGCTCTAAAGCAGGCTCCACAAGCGAACGACGGAGAAAAAAAAGAGCGTGAGAAGAATCTGGGTGCAGTCCAAATCAATGCGTCCATCAGTGAGATGCTCACGTATGAACCAGAAACGTTTACCAGCACAAAAGGTATCGGAATTCTGTGTTTGCTTCCCTATTTACAAGCCTATGGCATTACTCAGGTGATTGAGAATTCAGAGTATAAGGTATTGCGACTGGTAATGATGCCGTCACCGTAGGCAATTACGCCCCGAACCCGGTCGTCAATTAGCACCTGGCCAGCCACAATCAGTACTTTTCGAGTCAGCCCTCAGGCGTTGATCAGTGCTTCTCGCCGTTCGTCTGTAGCTTCGATGACATGAGTGAGTCGGCGTTTCCAGTTGAGGCGGACGCCGATTTGGCGGGCGTTGTCCAGAAGGCCCATTGCCCTTGTTGCTGGGTTAAATGGGCAAAGGAGTCATAGCCGGGATAGCCGGGAGCGACAAAGGTTTCTTTCTATATATTTGCCTGAATGAGAACGCTCAGCCTATTTGAAAACGAGCGCCTGTCCTTAGAGCGCAGCATTGAGCTGTCGGCGGAGTCGCTGCGCCACTATGGTTCGTTGTACAAGCATTGGGCGATCGCATTCTCTGGTGGAAAATATTCTTCAGCAACTGTAACGTTAGTTGCTGATCTGATTGAAAAGGGAGAGATTCCTCGACCAGAAAGTGTAACCGTTCTCTAGGCGGACACTCGCCAGGAGTTGCCGCCGTTGCACAATGCGGCTATGGCGCTACTCAATACTCTCAAGCAACGCGGCTTCGATACCCGTGTAGCGCTGCCCCAACTCGACCATCGCTACTTTGTCTACATGCTGGGGCGCGGCGTTCTCCCACCCTCGAACACCTTCTGTTGGTGTACCCCCAAGCTCAAGGTGATGAGCCTGGAGCGGGAGCTAGAAATCCTGCGGCAGCAGGGAGAAAAATTTTTGTGCTCACTGGCGTCAGGATTGGCGAGTCGGCGGCGCGGGATCACTGCATCGCCATGAGCTGCACTAAAGATGGCGGCGAGTGCAGTCAGGGCTGGTTTCAGCAAAGCTCTTCGAAGGCGTAGCTGATAGCCTGGCGCCGTTGCTGCACTGGGGGGTTTGCCATATGTGGGACTGGCTCGTGCAGGCGGATATGGAACTGGGTTATCCCACGTTTGATATTGCGGAGGTGTATGGCCATGACCCGCAGGATGACCTGGAGGAAACGGAGTCGCTGAATGCTCGAACTGGTTGTATTGGTTGCTCCTTGGTGCATCAGGATTCTGCTCTGGACCGGGTAGTGGCTAACCCTAAGTGGACTTATCTGGCCCCGTTGCAAAAGCTAAGACCGTTGTACTGGGAGATCAAAAAGCCCCAATACCGACTGCGGAAGCATGGCGAGCTTAGAAAAGACGGATCTCTTGCGAAAAAGCAAGGACGGCTAGGTCCTTTACATTTAGAGGCTCGACGGTGGATGTTAGAGCAGGTTTTAGCGATTCAGGCTGAGGTGAATGAAGCGGCTAGGGCGGTAGGGCAGCCCGAAGTTAGTCTGATTGATCAGGAGGAATTAGCTCGGATTGAGGCGTTGATTGACGCCGAAACTTGGCCTGAAAAGTGGGATGGGAACGTAAAACTATCGCCCAGGTAGCTGTTGAGCTTCTTAAAGCGGCTCAAGCGCCCATGAGTGCAGCTGAGATCACACAGGCGATTCAAGATAGAAGTCTTTATACTTTCAACACCAAAAATCCTCGGCAGATTGTGCGTTCCGCTCTTGAACGACGCTGTGAGGGCGTCAACCGCAAAACGGTTTCCCCTGCCTGGTTCACCAAACTTGCCGATGGGCGATATGCGCTTAAACAGGAGGTAAGTTAGAGGCCGTCGAAAATCGGGCCTTAGATGCTGAGCGACGGGCGGAGGTATTGGCGCAACGGTTGCGATCGCTAGGCATTGAAGTCGAGAGTTGGCCAGAATTGTAATATCTTCCGGTTGGCTCATGCTGCGATCCCTTCTTGAAGGATGTTTCTAATCAAGGGGCTTACAGAATAAGGTCTACTCTCGAACTGCTGACGAGAATATTTGATAGTTGTAATCAACAAGTCATTTTCAAAGCCTATTTCCCAAGCGATTTGGCTGATGGCCTTCCATGCGGTGCGATCTAGGGTTTCGACAACGACACAAATATCCAGGTCTGAGTCTGGTTGGGCGTCACCTCTAGCCCGAGAACCAAAAGCCCAAATTTTAACTTCAGGGAATTGCTGACGCACCTTGGCAGAAAATTCGTTTAGAATCAGGCGATCGCAGTCTGTCATCATGGCGGAGGGGGTGGTTGAGTTATAGTGGTGGAGCTTTATTGCAAATTCTAGCCAGATTTGGGGTTGGGCGACTTCAGCATTACAGTCAGGTAGCTTAGAAGTTGATGACAATCTCAAGATCGCGTCTTTCGTCTATTCTCAGAAGATACCGCCAGAGAAATAAAATCTTCAAGGGGCTTGATACTTGGATCGCCCGCCAAATAACCAATACCTCCAAATAACCAATACCTCGATGAAGGTGTAGGCGCAATTGATACGCTAAAGTGTCTGGGTCTGTACCGAAGCTGTCGTTGTGACAGCGATGATGGTGGATAAGGGAAATTAATAGCTTTAGGGTCTGGCGCCAATAGGAAGCGGGGGCATCGTAATAAGCGCCTAAAATAATGAGCGCCTAGAATATAGAAGTGATTATAGGAGAGGTGGCTGGCATGATCTCCGGATTGCCAATGGTTTTAAGCCTCGACC
>JAKSDM010000396.1 GCA_022360135.1 Pseudanabaenales cyanobacterium
GAAGGCGTTTCAAAACTGGTAATCCGCTCATGCCTTAGCGGTAATGCCCAACTCCCAGACTCCTCTGGTATCCAAGCTAAAGTGCTGTACCCTTGACCTACAGTAATCGGCTTGCCGCCAAATGCACCATTGTTGTGATGTTCGACGGTTCTATCCTTAAGCGTCACCGCCTCCGGGCGTGGCCAAGCGGTATGATCGCCCGCCAGAAACGGTTGTTTATCAGTAGACCTGTCCGAAATATAAATGAAGGCAGAAAAGGTGGTAGATATAACCTTGATGTATAAGTTCAAGGGTCTACCACCAATGAAAAATCGTAAGTTTTCAATAACCGCTGGTAGCATTCTGGACGGAGAAGAATAAGAAAAAAGATTGCTATCGGTGCCAAAATCTGGTCTAAGTGAGAATATGAGTCCTACCCTTTCCCTACCCAAAACTCACCTACCTTTCTTGGTCGCTGAAGTAGAGCGGTTGCAGACCATCGTGGGGAAGCAGCGAGAGCAGCTTGAAACTCAACAGCAAATCATCGATACGTTAGAGCAACGCCTCACAAAGCAAGGGGAGCGAATTGAGCAGTTGGAAGCAGAGCTGAGAAAGTTAAAGAAGCTCAAAGGGAAACCGAAGATACGAACCAGTCGACTCAACGACCCCAAGACAGAAACAGCGGAAGAGGAAGAGAAAAAATGACCTGGAGCAGCCAAACGGAGTAAAAAAAAGGGATTTGGGTGCTACGAGGAAAAAATCATCCAACCTGATGAGATTCCTGAAAACGCCAAGTTCAATGGATATCGAGATTATGATGTGCAGGAATTGACTCTGGAGTGTCAACACATCCGATTTCGACTAGCCGAATATATCACTGAAGAGGGGAACACTATCGTCGGGCAATTGCCTCCGGAGTATCGATACGGTCATTACGGTCCATTGTTAGTGGGATATATTCTCTACCAGCATTATCAGTGTCGAGTGACCCAACCGTTACTGCATGAGCAATTAAGCGAATGGGGAGTGGAGATATCCAAGGGGCAGTTGCATACCCTATTGTGTGAGCACAAAGCGTCCTTTCACGCCGAACAGCAGCAGGTATTGAAGGTGAGTATCGGAGACGGCGAGGTACATCCAAACGGATGATACCGGGGCTCGACACCAGGGTAAAAATGGGTATTGTACAGTCATCGGCAATCAGTGGTTTACCTACTTTAGAAGCACAGATAGGAAAAGTCGTCAGAGCTTTCTAGAGACCTTGCAAGGGGAGAGTCGGCTCTATGTACTCAACGAGTATGCTCACGATTATTTGAACTCCTATGGGTTACCTGTGAAGGATTGGGAGAAACTGACGTTTTCTACTCAAGTGTTGGGGAAGGAACAAAGCGAGTGGAGCGTTTACCTGAAAGACTTAGGGATTGTGGGCAAACAAGCCAGTCGGTTAGTCACTGAGGCGGTCTTATTGGGAGGGGCGATTGAACAAGGGGTTGATATCCACCTGAAGATTCTGAGCGATGGCGCTCCCCAGTTCAATGTCCTGGTCCATGCCTTATGTTGGATTCATGCGGAACGGGCGCTGTGTCGATTGTCAGGGGAGACCCCACAGCAGACTCAAAACATTGAGGAAATGCAACAGTTGCTATGGGAGTATTACCAGCAGTTAAAAGCCTATCAACAAAACCCAGACGCAGCCTTGAAACTGCCATTGGAGCAGGACTTTGATCAACTTTTTGGTCGCTGCTTCTTGAACTATAGCGCCCTCACTAAAGTTTTGAATCAATTCAGAGCCCGTAAAGATGAGTTATTGCGGATGTTGGATTGTCCCCAATTGCCGTTGCATAACAATGGCAGTGAAAAAGTCAGGCTATAACTTGCTACCTACCAGGACTTTTTGGGAAATTGCTGCAAGTACGGTTTAGAAACACTCAGGTGCATTTTCAGAATGAAATAGCCCTGGTCGAGTTATTAAGTTTCCTGCCTGTAGGAGGATATGATTTGTCGAAAGTAAACGGGGATATTTACTGTCAGCCTAACTATCCGATTGCACCCCATGGAACAGGGATTTCTGGCTAGAATTGAAATGTACCTGACACGGGTGAACCGAGGTGTTAGACCCATTGGGGTGAGGTCTTCTGCAGTGGCTGAGCTAGACGTGATTCGAGTTTCCAATCGGGGTCCTGTGACCGAGTTTCACTTGCTCTCTGATTTACGGGAGTTAGGACTTGAGGTCGGCGAGACACTGCTAGTTCACTCATCGTTAAGTTGCCTGGGATGGGTCGTAGGCGGCCCTGTAAGCGTAGTCAGAGCTCTCCTCGAAGCTGTCGGAAGTACTGGCGCATTGGTCATGCCAACCCACTCCGGTGACTTATCAGATCCCGCAGAATGGTCAAATCCCCCGGTGGACGAAACATGGTGGAACACGATTCGGGAGACTATGCCACCTTTCGATTCAGCGCTTACACCCACTCGGGGCATGGGCGCGGTCGTGGAGTGCTTTCGTCGGTTACCAGGCGCCACACGAAGCTGTCACCCTCACTCTTCCTTCGCCGCCTATGGGCCGTTAGCCGAGCGTATCACTGCAAATCATAGGCTAGAGAGCAGTTTGGGTGAAGGATCACCCTTGGCTCGGCTCTATGAGCTGGACGCTAGAGTGCTGCTCTTGGGAGTCGGTCACGAGAGCAACACTTCGCTGCACCTGGCAGAGTACAGGGCTAACTACGCAGCGAAGAAGTTAGTCACGCGCGGTGCGCCAGGCCCACGGGCAGAAAGTTGGTTAGAGTTTGAGGACTTGGATCTAAACTCCGACGACTTTGAAGCACTAGGGGCCGATTTTGAGCTAGAGGGACACGTCCAGGTCAGCAACGTGGGCTATGGGAAGGCGAAGCTAATGTCCCAGCGACAGCTGGTTGACTTTGCCGTGAGTTGGCTTGAGTCCCACTGAGATCATTGAGAATGGTGTCTAGATTCGCAAGGGTCTAACAGAAGGACTCGCAAGTGAGCTATTACGTTATGCGGCTTCTTTCCAGTCGTTGGGGCATAGTTGAAAGATTGTCTGTGGGTGTTTAGGCTGATCTCTATCCAGGATTGAAAGTAGAAGAGCGAAAAGTTATATGGTCTCATCTTCGTTGGTTTACCACGCTCGTAATGCCGATTCGCCTGAACTGCACAGCCGTACTCAGGAAGGTCGTCCTAAAGTCTTGGTAATTGCTGCGATTGTTGCAACCGTTTTGCTATGGGCATCTGCATTTCCGGCCATTCGAGTTTCCCTCACTGCGTATACTCCTGGCGAGGTCGCTTTTTTGCGATATCTTGTTGCATCGGCTATCTTAGTCGGATATGCCTTAGTCAGTCGAATGCCAATGCCCCGACTTCGGGATACGCCGTTCATTTCCTTATGCGGTTTTATTGGCTTTGCTCTCTACAATTTCATGCTCAATGCAGGTCAAGTCACTGTTTCGGCAGGGATGGCAAGCTTTATCATTGCGTCAGAAGTAGGGGTAATTGCGCTCTTGGCATGGCTATTTTTTGGGGAACGACTCGGTAAAGTCGGTTGGGTTGGGATTGCATTATGTCTTGCAGGTGTTGGTGTTATTTCGCTGAGTGGAAGTAGTGGAATTCAGCTATCAACAGGAGTAGCACTCATTTTCATTGCAACCCTCTCCATCAGTGTGTACTCAGTTTTACAAAAGCCATTGTTGCAACGATATACAGCGATTCAATTTACAACCTATGCAATTTGGGCAGGAACCCTATTTTTATTTTTCTTTGCGCCTCGTGCAGTGTTCTCAACGATTCACGCGCCAATTGCTCCAACCTTAGCGGTTATCTATATGGGTTTATTTCCGGGTGTTGTGGCTTATATTGCTTGGTCGTATGTATTGTCTAAAGTGCCAGCTTCCCGAGCAGGGAGTTACTTAGCCTTAATTCCCGTAGCCGCGCTGGTCATTTCATGGTTGTGGTTACGCGAAGTCCCAACCCCGATTTCGGTCATGGGCGGCGCCGTTGTTTTCTGTGGTGTAATGCTTGTAAATCAACGTGTAAAGCTAACCGCATAACAATCCTGTTGGAGCAGCGAGCAGAGTTTTATCACTTCGTTTCAGTATTTTTTGTCGCCGCTCAACAGGGGCATAAGACTTCAACTCCTCTTTGATTATGTCAGTCCTTTAGCGGAACTCACGACGTTGGAGGCGGTTTATCTAACGGGCAATCCCATAACGAAGCCGCATTGTCCATTGACGCCAACTCACATCTGTCATTTTGACAGCAATTAGTGAATTCTTGCTAGCCTTCTCCCCTCGGAAGAGGAAATAAGCGAGTGGATCGGCTCCCCTCGCCCTCTGGGCGAGGGGGTTGGAAGTAAGGGGTCTAACCTATATTATTCATCAGTGCTGTCAAGTGCATGTGAATTAGCCCAAACCATCTCCGCCATGATCATGCTAGGGCGGCGTTAACTTCATCTGGGGCGGCGTCTATTCTGAAGACCACTTCATTACCATTGACATTGGGGGTTTTATATTCCCACCAAAGACCATCGGATTTTGCTTGCATACTTTGGAATGGCTGGGACTGATCGACTGAGCCCAGATTATACTGCCTCAGATCAAGGATATCGATTCCTGCTTCAAACCCTACTATCGTTGTGGTGTAACCATTTCCGTCGTTTACAAAGACAAAGGTATCTTGCTGCCCATCAGATAAATTGAATTCTGCTTTTTGATCAGGGTCGAACGGTTCATCGTCGAGAAATTCAATAAAATCCTCATTGTAGCTATTTGGCCCGCCGCCGACAGCAATGTCGCCCCCGACGATATAAAGCTGATCTCGCCCCTCACCGCCAATCAGATAATCTTTGGCTGAGGTAGCTAAGTTTGTCCCACTGGATTCAGTTTCAACGACGATCAGATCACCGACGATCAGGTCATCGCCTTGACTCCCGAACAGGATATCTTCACCGATTTCGCCGAAAATTTTGTCATTGCCAAGACCACTGTTAACGGTATCGTTGCCAGGGCGAGCATAGATGAGGTCGTCACTAAACCCGTTAGGACCATTGCGATCGCCTTGGAGGAAATTATCACCGTCTGTGCCTAAGAACAATTCATTTTGGATTTCACGGTTATTAAATCCTTCTGAATCCACGATTTTAGTTTGTGGGTAATAGAAATCCTTTTGTAGGTCTCTGAAATTCTGTAGATCGTTGGCGTCCACTTTAAGGGTGTCAGCCGCTACAATCCAGGTGGCGTCGCTGAAAGGGGTTGTGGTTAAAGACCCGCCGTAGTTATAAACTTGAGAATCGCTTGATATCAACTTTGAAGGGTCAAAATTTCCCCCATCAATAACCGTACTGGTATCTTGTAGGGGCGTATCCAGTTTTCCGAAAAATGAGCTTAATTGGGGATCGATTAAATTCCCATTAGGACCATTAGGATCCACGCCGTCCAAAAGTATGCCGACGACCAATACCTTGCCAGTACTGCTCTGATGCACTAGATGTATTTCGCCGTCTGCATTTTGTCCGTTGAATGTGTGTTCGCTATTTGTATGGAAATGAAACCCTTCGAGGTAATATTGTTCACCTTGGTATGTGAGGTAATTTTGTTTGGTCGCAAAATCACTATCTATGTTTTTGCCATTATTGAAGATATCTATAGGCGCACTTTGGTAGTGTGGCGTCAGAACTGAATTGAAAGACTGAGTGGGCGTATCGGTTGTGCCAATGTTTACTGGGGATTGAGTTAGCGATGCGGAGTCAACAGTGGCGGAATTATGGTTCATATTTGTCTCGGTGGGCTTTTATAGTAATCGTCTTGAGTCGATAGCCCTAAGTGGTGCAGTAAAGCACCGCTTAGAACTTTTCAAAAATACGTGGAGCACCCCAGATAAAGCATTCAAAATCCGAAAATTCTTTTTGACGGCTTTATTTATACCGCTCTTGGACCAAAGTCGCCAGAGAAAAACTGAAACGCTGGTTTCTCGTTAGCAATTCCTCCAATGGACAGTCCATGAAGCACGAGAAATGGTCGTTTCAAATATTATTTGGTGAGAATGATAGACAAGCCATAGCGATTAAATTCTAGATATTTGCAAGTAAAAGAGACTTTTTAGAGCCTTGTCATCCCCATTTGAAAAGGATTCCCGTTTCATGGATTTACGTCTGATTTAGGACTGCTATCGCGGGCCTTAATTTTTGTTGAAGAACACTATCATCCTAAAGACAAAAGTGAGACAAACTTGGGGCAAAATAATAAGAAACTTCTCATTTTGTTGACAGGTATAAAAATTACTATTTCTGAGCATTTTAGGGAGGTGTAGGGTGAGCAGATTCCTAAGAATGGCTTCACACATTCACCCAACAATTTCCC
>JAKSDM010001007.1 GCA_022360135.1 Pseudanabaenales cyanobacterium
CCTAACCCAGTGGCCAGGATCAGGGAGTGTAGCCGCATCCCGATCATCAAACTAAACCCATTGATCAGCTGCCTGAGGCTTTCCAGGGACTCGATATATCGGTGAACAATGAATTTCTCCGAGCAGCGACTGTAGCGAAGACACTCTAGGATACTGACATAGTCGTCAATTGTAGGATGGTATCGGTTTTTATAGGCTTGGAAGGGAATAAAGTGAACCATCGCGCCGTACTGTTCCACCAAAAAATCTGCGATCGCCGCTATCTCTCTCTGTAATGCAACATTCCTATCCTCATCTGTGACGCATCCTCGTCCATACAGAGGGCGAACTGAAATTCCCACCTGGAGGGGTTGATCCGCCACAACCTGAATCGATGAAGTTGGTTGCTCTGGCAATGCCCACAGGGCTAAGTCAGGCATCACATGGATGGGCTTATGTACACCAAGCGCCTTGAGCTTAGTTTTGGATGCTTCGTCACGCACGGTGAGCAAAGAAACCCGATTGAGCACCTGAGGAATGAGCGCCTGAGTCGCTGGCCGCCAAATTTCACCCACACTAATTCCCAGAACAAGCGTCTGACGACGCAAGTTGATGGCTTGCCGCAGTGGTTGCAGCCAGACTGCCGCCACCTCATGGGTAGAACTATCGCGCAGTAAATCGCCGCCGCCAAGAATAAAGTAAGGGTGTCGCAGAAGGTTCAAGTAGCGATCCTGAACAAACCGACGGATTCGTTCCAGATTGCTTCTGGGTGGGAAGCGAGGTAAGACTTGAACGACATGGCGTGACTGAGTATCTCGTGGATCATCTGAAAGAACAGTGATAGATAAATCCTCTCTGCGTTCTTGCAGCAGGTTGATCATCCCGGCCAACATGGCCTCGTCCCCTAGGTTATAGTTACCGTAATAGCCACAAATCAGAGCGCCATTTCTAGTCATGTTAAGCGTTCGCCTCCTTGACCTCCCCTGCCTCCCCTACTCTCCTTTACCATACCCAACTTTTTCGCCTTGCCCCCATCCTGTTTAGCTTCCAACCTAAAGACAACTAGGGAATAGAGGTCCTGAACCGAACAAATCCAAACTCACCCGGAGGCACATTATCCACATTGACAACCACAGCCCCCTGATCGCCAGCCGACTCATTTGGGCAAGCGCTTAAAGGCGTCAATGGGGAGATAAACCGACCGGCATCCCCATCATCTGCATTGGTCAAAGTAATGACGGGTAGAGCGCCAGGCGGATCAAATTGAATGCCTTGTCCGGTTGAAAAACTATCGGGTACAAATTCAGTCGGGGGCGGAATCGGGTCACAAATTTCAACATTGCTGGCCGTAACGAAGCCATTGTTAAGGAAGTAAATTGTGTATTCCACCACATCTCCACTATTGGGGATAGGGTCAGTAATTACCCTCTCTCCGACAAAACTGGGATCGGGTGGATTATCTACCAGATTTGTAAATTCGGTAGTGTTTTCTCCTTGGATGAGCGCTGTAATCCGCTTGATCAGTTGAAGGGTCGCCTCAGGGGGCAGAGAGATTGGGGTGGGGTCGTTTTCTTCAGGTCCCCCTCCCGGATTGCCATCGTTAGGGTTAGGATCTGGATCAACCCCATCATCAGATTGGTCGGTGACGGTGACGCCGCCGCTTGAGCCAGAGGCCACGGCGATATTTTCGTAGGGACCTTGGTTGCCGCCTGTATCCACATTCACGACGAACGAAATGGTCTGCGAGGCCCCGACCGCCAATGTGTCTGTCCCAACCAACAGGTTTTGGTCTGTGGACCCGTTAAAACCAGGATTAGGATTCAGGGGGGGGCCGCCAGTTGTCACACTGGTGACGTTA
>JAKSDM010001329.1 GCA_022360135.1 Pseudanabaenales cyanobacterium
CTTATCTTTAATCCGGGGCCAATTTTCAATAACCTTCTGCAGATTACCGACCTCATCTTGAAAGAATTTTTCTCTCACCTCTTCGTTTAGGAAAATATAGAGATAGCCATTGAGTAGCGACCAAACTTCCGGATCACCATCAAGTTTTTTGCCTAAGACTATACCGAATGTACAGTACCCCCCGTTAGCGGGGGCATATTTATTAGGGTTTTTGACAAATTTATCTCGGTTCTCAAGACTCGAGAAAAGCCATTCACCCTTGTTCCACAATACGCTGAATTGCGTCTGTCCTAAGATAGCTTTGCCCTCTATAAAGTAAGCAACTGGATCGTATCCCCTCAAGGCGCGCCCTTGTTCGTCTAAGTTCGTCTCTAAAGAGGGATTCTGAATTTCGGGCAGCTTTTTCGGCGCATCAGCGCTGCCCTTATCAGCGGTTATGCTGTAGCTAGAGATCGAACTCGCTGGCGGTTGGGGCGTGCAACTGTTGAGTGCGATCGCAAAGCCTATTGCTAAAATAGACGAAATCTTCCAGCTCATTGGATCCTCCGCACATTTGCCTTAAGATTCGCTAAAGGCTTCTGACCCGCCTTAGCCAAATGCTATCGCTTACAATCTAGCATTGCAATGTTGGCAAAATCTGGTGTGCTGAGAGAGCCCACTCAAGCTTTACAGTTAACCCCAATTAATCAGCCTAAGTCCCTAGGGCTCGCGGGCAATTTTTCCTGAGATGGGGCTCAGAAGCCAGAATCCAGGCTATAGCTGACTCCTGAGTTCTGTAGAGCTACGCCCTTCGGGTAGAGTATTCTGGCCCAGCCAAAACTTTCTGGCTTAAGTGGATACCCAAATTCTGAATTTTATCCCGGTTTATCCTTTACCGTTCCTCCTTTCCCTCTGACTTCCTTTCCCCGAAATCTCTACAGGAAAATCTTTACAATTATTCGTTAGTCACTGATTGGCGACTAGAAGCTCTTGTCTGAATTGGTGAAACTTGAGCTTGGTGCGGATATTCTTTAAGTGCTTTTTAACCGTGTTGAGGCTAATAAACAACTCAGTTGCAATTTCCTTGTAGGTGCGATTAGCCCGTCGCAGTAGCCAGATTTCCGCTTCACGAGGCGTTAGACCATACTTTTTGGCCTCAGTGATGACCAAACTCTGGATAGTGCGATGTTGGTCTTCGAGGGTGATGAGAATGAGGGGTTGCTCATTCTCGTCTAATTGGAGCCATCGAGCCCGAATTCTCAGCACGCCTAACTTCTTGTTGCTGATTTCAGCTTCAATAATCACAGGGCTCTCAGGATATAGTTCACAGCTATCAATAGCAGCCTGACAAATCCGCTCGATTTCCTGGCTAACGAGTTGAGCCTGCGGTTCTTCTTGGGTAAATTCCTCTAAAATTTGATAAGCGTAACTGCTGGCATGAACCAACTCGCCTTGGAGCGTCAGAATCAAAACCCCATCCATAAACCCTTCAAGCACCCCTTGCAATAGAACACCATCTAACTGTCCACCCTGATTTTTCAAGATTTTTAGAGCTTTGGCGAAAGTATCCATCTTGCGGACCTCTCCTAATATTCACAAATTTGCTGTGGAACAGCTTTATTTAGTAATAGATGTAAACGCTCTAAGGTTATGCAGTTATCCACCAGTTGTTGTTTGTAATCGAGGTAATTTGATATAGAAAAGAGCGCTAACTACTGCCAGCGCTCCAATTACTTCAATGTCTAGTGATTTGCCTACTGATAGGCAGGGCTAATGAGTCTTGCAGGAGGTAGCTTCACTAAAAGTCTTAATTGTCCCTTTTCATTTAAAGTGATTCTCTCTCAATCAACTTCCTTCTGTGGAATATCTAAAGCAGTAAGCATTTGCGGACAAACCTCACCATTAATAAACGGGCGTTGATCTGCCTGAAATTGTCTAATGGCTGCTTCTATTTTCGTACCAAATATGCCGTCTATCGGACCAGGATCTAAGCCCTGAGTCTTAAGTTTTTGCTGAATTTCCTCAATTAGTTTGACCCACCTCTGCACTCTGGTCGTTCCCAGGGATTCCTCCTTTGGCACTGTTGCTTATTCAAAGCAGCAAGAGTTTGTGGACCAACATTCCCATCTTTGCTCAGTCCCTTGCTCCCTTGAAAGTCCATAACGGCTTTTTTCGTTTTCGCATCAAATTTGCCGTCAATCGGACCAGGATCAAAACCCCATGCTTTGAGTTGTCGCTGAATTTTCTTGATTTCATCAACTGTCATAGAAACTCCCTTTGATTTAGTGAAGAGACTTAAAGAGATAAGCGCAGTAAAGTTACCACGACTATCCCTCGATTCTTCAAATGAGAAATAGTGGGACAGGCGCCCAAGGTTCCACTGAAGGTAAGACCTAAGGAAGTAGCTTGGAGTGTCGCCACTACAAACATATAGATGCAAGAAATTGCAACTTATGCAGTCCCATTGCTATTGGGTCATAACTATTTCTGGTTGCTACAGCTTTAACAACCAGTATTCAGGAAAAAGATACAGATTTTCTCTTGAGCGCCCTAATAACGTAAGTCCAAAATAGGGCTGACGGTATTAACCAAGGGATTAGAGTTGAAACCGAGATATAAACCTGTAACCCCAATAATCCATAAACAACATTTGCGCCAATCAGTATAAGTGTCTGCTTTTTTCGCTGGTTGGCTGGCTGTTTCAGCAGGATTAACATAACCCCTTTCCCAAACAATGCAGCGAGACAAACCATCCACCAATCTGGAATCTGGACTACCTGATGCGACGACAAAAGTTGGTGAACCATGTAGGCGTGAACCTCACCCCCTGTAAAAACCTCGGGGCAATTCTTTTTCTGCTGCTTGACAAGCTGCCGTGAATGACACCAGTATGCAATTGCTGGCGGAACTGCGAAATTATCTTCTGCTCCAACATATCCACCTGATGCAATGATTACAACTGACTGTTCGATGTTTTGTTGAAGGTCATGCTTGGACAGAGGTTTACTAAGCACCTCCTGAGCTGAAATACTTTTGTAAGCTTGTTCAGGCGGTATAGAAAAGTCGATGATAGAGCGTAATCCAAGTGGAGGATGTGCTTGTGTCAGTGAAGAAACCGAATTATCTCGACCAAGCCTTTGCTGTTCCCGAATATAACCACTTACTTCTAGCTGAAAGTCGCTTTGGCTTTGCAAGTTAGTTCGGGGAGCGTCGGTTTGTTGATCTAGTGTGTCTGCTAACGTCAGCAAATATCCAAAAGGACATAAATCAGTGCAAGTAGAATCATTGGGTAACTTAACATCCCACTTATAGAAATTGATATCCCCTTGCAAGCTCCAGTTCGGATTGGCGACTTCATCACGCACCAGCCACCCGTCCTTTTTACTGACTGCAAGTACAAACCAGGAACTTTGCTCTCCAACAGCAGATTGGAGAGCTTTAGCGAGTTTCTCTTCACCAGGTTGTTGCGTATGGGTAAAGAAATCTATGCCAACTACTCTAGCTTCCATTTCAGAGAGCCGTGTAATTAACCTGGCAAGGTATTCACGATTGATTGGCCAAGGGGAAATTTTTTCCATTCCTGCCTTAGAACGATTGAGCGATTCCTGATCGAGTGACTCCTGATCAATGGCGATTAACAAGACTGATTGTCCAGGTGGCGATTGTATTTCATCTGTATATAACTGGTCTGTGAGATGACGATAGCTAGCTTGAAAAAGAACTCGTAAGTCCAAAAGCGGATTTTGCAGGTCAGGTATTAAGCTGAGGGTAAGGATTGCTCCGAAGGTTATTGCCTCTCCCAATGTAGGCAACCATTGTCGAGTAGGTATAAACTTTTTGAGCTGCCGCTTCCAACCCACGGATTCAATCCGATAGGGAACTGTGCCAGAGGGGCTAAAAAATGAGGGGATCAGGTGAGCAGAAGGATAGGCGAATTTTTCGGCGGATTGGAGGTGTTGGCTGGCGGTTAGTAGCGCCTCGTGAATGTCTTTGTACTGGGCCAATTGCTGACAGAGCGGTTTGAGGAAGCTTTGGGCCACATCGTTGCGAATGGGCTCCCGCATTACGGCTACCTGCAGGCCCAGATCAACCAATGCGTTGGCGATGCTAAGGCCGCTGCAGGAGTTGAAAATGGCTAGCTGTAATCCGTTTTCTCTGGCTTGGGTCAGGTGCTCTTCAATTTCGCTAATCGACAGGGAAACATTGGGGGCGATCGCCATCCGTCCCCCCGTCACCATGGTTTCATCGCTGTGTCCAGCAAAAAACAAGACATCCCAGCCACGGCTATCACAAATGGCGGCGGCAAACTTCCGTTTGATGGTGGTGACATCATCTTCCGGCTGCCAGGTGAAACGCTCGACTTTGGCGATCGATTTGAGCGATCGCACCGCCTTCCAGTCTTCCTGTAATGGCAATCCAGGATCATCCCCTAGGATGGCGAGAATCCGAGCCTTTC
>JAKSDM010001354.1 GCA_022360135.1 Pseudanabaenales cyanobacterium
GTGCCAGCGATAGCCAACAGTGGCAGGTGATAGGACCACAAATATCCAACCTGCCAAAGATTGGACAATCGGGTTAATCCAGTAAAAGGGATCAATCGGATCTATTTTCAAGAAACTGGCTTGGGGACTGCCATAGAAATTTACCCAAATGGGTGCCCAGATTAGTGCGCCTACCAGTGTCCCAACCACAACGAGGTAAATTCTTCGCCAGTGGGGCCGCATCCACATGTCCCTTTCCCTCAGGCTTTGCCGCCAGCATAAAGCGAGTAATACCATCCCTTCCGCCAAGAAGGTCAAACAACAGAAGTAGTGGGTTGCAACCCCCAAAGCGTTAATCGCCACCCAGAGACAGAGGGTCCAAAAGGGCAGTTGCTTGTAGGCATGGACAGCTCTGACGGCGACTGCAAAACAACACAGCGAGGCGGTGACCACTAGCGTTGCACAGGTATAGTGACGCGCTTCTTGAGCCAAAAAAACTGCGAATGGGGACACCATCATCACAACGGCTGAGAGGTGCCCCACTAAAAGAGACCGAAACGATAACCAACCCAACGCAAATATAGCTGGAATCGACATTGCTCCCAATAGAGCCGGAAGTGATCGGGCCGCCCAAATGGAGGCAAATCCGTCATTCAGGGGGAAAAGCTTCATCCACAGGTGAGCTAAGACAAAATAAGCGGGGGGATGATTATTTTCTTGCAACAAATGTAGAATCACATCCCCGATAGTGGCATTGGGATCCGATCGAATGGGCGCTAGCAGATCATCTAGCCCCATAATTTGATCCAGGGGGAGTATTCCAGTTCTATTCCCAAGGCTGAAAACAACCGTTGAAACCTCATCCATCCAGGGAGGTTTGGCTGATAAATGGGTCAGGCGTAAGCTGAGACCAATGATGAACCAGAGTAAGAGCAATAAACTATGGAAATTTCTGCCGGTATAAAAACGCTTAAATTTTTGAGTTGCCATGGATGGAGAATTTGCCGCCCAGTGTTTCCGGGATTTAATGTACCATGGTTGTCCAATCGAAAGGTGATATGCTAATCGAGCCTCAATAACGTGTGGAGTAGGGATGCAGGTCCAGTTTCGCGAGTGCGACTTTTTTAATCTATGGCTCTGGCTTGAATTTAGTACGGTTCCTTCTCCGCTAGAACGGCAGTATATTGATGAGATTTTTGATTCCTGGTTTTTTCTGGGCAAATTGGGAGGATTCAATGCAGAAAACCTCCAAGTTCAGGAAACGGGTTTAGATATTAGCTATCTGCCCTATAGCGAGGATATGGCGGACAACAGCATGATTTCCCTCATGCACAACATGGGGGAGATGGAATATCAGGGGCTGTGGGCCCGATGCTGGTTTGATTTGGGCACCACTGATGCGATCGCCCTTGATATTCTGATCAACGCCCTCCGGCAATTTGGCCAGGAGTATGTCGCCATTGAGCGACTGATCATTGGCGGAGAAAACGAAGATTGGCCAATCCCCGGCAGTGGTCAACCTACTTTCTTTGAGGCAGAGTAATTCAACGGAACATGCTGCTGACAGAACTTTCTTCGTGAATGCGCCAAATAGCTTCACCAATTAGGTTGGCGACCGAGATCAGCGTCAGTTGTTCAAACCGCTGCTCCTCGGGAACAGGAACGGTATTGGTGACAATCACCTCCTCAAACAACCCGCTCGATAGACGCTCAATTGCAGGCGGTGAAAATACTGCATGAGTCGCACAGGCGTAAACCTGACGAGCGCCCTCTCGACGCAATAAGCGGGCCCCTTCACAGATCGTGCCCGCTGTATCAATCATGTCATCGACCAAAACCGCTGCTTTCCCCTCCACATCCCCAATTAGATTCATCACTTCAGCCACATTGTGGGCTTGACGCCGTTTATCAATGATGGCGAGCGGAGCATCATTGAGTTTTTTGGCGAACGCCCTAGCCCTAGCCACGCCGCCGACATCAGGAGAAACCACAACCAGGTCAGACAGCTGCTTCTTCGCCAGGTAATCAATCAAGACGGGCGAACCGTAAACATGATCACAGGGGATGTCAAAGTAGCCTTGAATTTGAGCCGAATGTAAATCCATCGCCAAGACTCGACTCGCCCCTGCCTGAGTCATTAAGTTAGCGACCAACTTAGCTGTAATAGATTCACGCCCAGCCGTTTTACGGTCTGCCCGAGCATAGCCATAGTAAGGAAGAACGGCTGTAATTTGACGCGCCGACGCCCGCCGACAGGCATCTACTATAATCAACAGCTCCATCAAGTGATCATTCACCGGATAGCAGGTGGGCTGAATCAAATAAACATCACAGCCTCGAATTGACTCCTGAATTTGAACATAGAGTTCTCCGTCAGCAAATCGCTTGCGGATCATTGGCCCCAGATCAATACCCAGGTAACGAGCCACTTCACGAGAGAGGGCTACATTGGCGGAACCTGAGAATAACCTTAATCGATTATTTTCATTAATTTGAAGCAACGAGGTCGGCAGCGTTAGAGTTGCAGAGCTAATCACAACAATCCCTCAAAGCGTAATCATGGAAATCCTAGCACCCTAACTCAAAATTTCTTTGAGCATTTTTCCCTAAGCTGGAGACGCCATACATCGGTATACCCCTCAGTGAATTTACCATAGGGGAGCCGATGTATCACAAAAGCAATACGAGAAAATTATAACTATTTAGAACAAGCGCATCAGCATCAGAATGAGTTAATGAACTTGTCAGCAACTTGAATATGTCGCCGCCAATCAAAGTTAACCTTTACTCTCCAGCCATAGTTATCTATCTCATCTCAAGAATGACTTTTTTGGCAAGATTTAAGACTCATTTAATTGTTGACCAACATAGTCTGGATAGACCCTTTAGCCGTTAACCGAACAGCTGAGAGCGGCAGATTCTGATATCCCAGGTTCTCCAGAAATGAGTAAGTATGAATGATTACAGCTAACAAGAGCTTTCCGCACCCTCTACTACACAGTATATCTGTGACATAGACCGATGA